>JANELJ010000369.1 GCA_024511395.1 Gammaproteobacteria bacterium
CTGGAAATTTGCAAGGTAATAAGGGTTATTTTACCAAAAACCTGCAAATTTAACACCCATAATTCGCCAATATTTCCTTATAAATCAATGTGCTATGATTTATTCAGGTCGGACTATTTAGTTATAATTCTGTGATTTTCTGGTAATAATAAAACCACTTAGGTCATAATAAGGCTTATTATGACCCCTGAAATATTTTCTTCAAAAGCACAATTCCGTCACATTTTCGAGCAGGGTCTGGTGCAGTTGCTGGACTACGATGAGCTGGGTATTTTTATCCTAGTACTGGCCAATGCCAGTTTTGATCAGCATGTGCACGACTATACTAATAAAGCATTACAGAAAAAACACCATCAACTGGCCGATAAATATCGCAGCCTGTTACAGGACGGGCAACTGCTGACTGAAGCACCGGATGATATCATGGTATTTTTAAAGCTGATGGCCATGGGTGGTATTGACAAGATCAGCCAGACAGAATTTCGTCATGTTCATCATAATAATCGCCAGTGGGAACTGCAGTTTAATCATATTCGCTCCCTGCGCCCTGCCCGTATGAGCCAGAATGTAATTGAAGGCATTTTTCTGGACTTTAACCCCGACGGTTTTCATTTTAACAAGCCTTTTTTACAGAAAGAATGTTACTGGTCCGGCACTTTATACGATAGAAAACTGCAGATTTTTTATAATAAATTTCCCTTTGCCCGCTTTCATTCTCTGCTGATACCCGATGCTGAAAAATGTCTGCCCCAGTATCTGAAGCGTGATTATCATCAGTATATCTGGCAGCTAACCGCACAACTGGGGGAAACTCTGCCGGGGCTCGGCATGGCTTATAATGCCTATGGTGCGTTTTCTTCCATTAATCATCTGCATTTTCACCTGTTTATCAAGGATCACCCCTTACCGGTTATGGAACCGGTCTGGCAGCACAACGGCGGCTCCGAAAGCTACCCGCTGGAATGCCGGGTATTTGATAATATGCAGGAGAGCTGGTCATTTATTGAGCATTTACATCAGCAGCATATTAGTTATAATCTTATTTACCTTCTTGGCAACCTGTATTGTCTACCGAGAAAGCATCAGGGAACTTATCCTGATGCCCCCTGGAGCAGTGGTTTTGCCTGGTATGAGGCCAGCGGTGGTTTTACAACCTTTAATCACAGCCAGTTTCTGGATCTGGATTATCCGCAGTTAGAACGGGAACTGGTTTTGTTAAAATTAAACTAAGCCAGATATGAAAAAACTATTTATTGAACATCTATTGTAACAGACTGGATATTAACTGAACTTATGGAAAAACACTATTGCAGCCATTGCGGCAATGAAATTGAACCGGATGCCGGCAGCTGCCCGGTCTGCAATGCGCCTACCCGTTTTCATGGTAAGGACTGGCAGAAAAAAACCCCGAGAAACTTTATTTACTTTTTTATCACCCTGGTTATTTTCAGTTTTCTGTTTATGATGATTGCGCCGCGTTAGCCGCGTAATATAGAAAATGTAGCAGGACTTTAGTACTGCCCGTGAACCATAATTAATAATTCGGCCTCACCGCGGGACATCTCACAGGTTTCCATTAATTCTTCAATGGACACCCCTTTGTGTACTAGGGCAATAGCCTGCTGCATGGACTGTGCGCCCTGTTCTTTAAGATCAAATTCTTCCTGACGGTCATCCAGTTCTCTGAGCTGTGCTGAAAGCTGATTAATAGGTTTACCCACACCATAAGCCGCACTGGTCATGGCCTGTAATTCATGGGACAGGTCTTTAAGCTGTTTTTGCTGCATAGCTGTAAACTATTTAGTTCAACCTGAATAATACCGTTTTAAGCCTGACATCAAGCCAGGTTTAAAGCGGCTGATTGCCCCGGTTTGATAAAAGACCCCATCAAACCGGAAATAATTTTGAGCCACAAAAG
>JANELJ010000130.1 GCA_024511395.1 Gammaproteobacteria bacterium
TTTGCAAGGTAATAAGGCTTATTTTACCAAAAACCTGCAAATTTAACACCCATGATTCGCCAATATTTCCTTATAAATCAATGTGCTATGATTTGTTCAGGTCGGACTAATTAAATTGACCAGAACCTTGTGCTGTTCATCAATTTCTTCAATACCTACACTCCATTCATCAGACCAGACGATAAACTCACTCATTTTGATTACCTCTTAATATTGTCAGTAAAAGCCCCCCTGTTTTTATTTTTATTTTAGGTTATATGATATGTCAGCCTTGTTACAGTATTATGTTTATCTGTTACAGCCACTAGCCAGCAAGCTTCTGACTGTACTGCCCATTTCTGCGGGAGAGTCTACAACGTTCACTCCAGCAGCTTCCAGTGCAATTACTTTGTCTGTAGCAGAACCTTTACCACCTGAGATAATCGCTCCGGCATGGCCCATACGACGACCATGCGGTGCAGTCATCCCTGCTATATATGCCACTACAGGCTTGCTAACATGCTCTCTGATATACTCTGCCGCCGTTTCTTCTCTGGTGCCACCAATTTCACCCACTAATATTATGACCTCAGTTTCGCTGTCCTGTTCAAACAGAGCAAGACAGTCAATAAAATTCATTCCCTGGATTAAATCACCGCCAATACCAATACAGGTACTTTGACCAAGGCCTTCAACAGTGGTCTGCCGAACCGCTTCATACGTCAGTGTACCGGAACGGGAGATAATACCAGCATTGCCCCTGAGGTGGATCTCAGCAGGCATAATACCAATTTTACATTCATCCGGGGTAATGATTCCCGGACAATTGGGACCAATTAAATACGGGGCATTATCGCCCATCTGTCGATGCAGAGCTTTGACCCGGATCATATCCTGTACAGGAATACCCTCGGTAATACAGACAATAATTCTGATTTCGGCCTCCGTAGCCTCAAGAATGGCATCAGCCGCCATAGCCGCCGGAACATAAATCACAGAAGCATCCGCTCCTGTTTCAGCAACAGCATCCTGTACAGTATTAAAAACCGGACGTTCAAGGTGAATCTGTCCTCCCTTACCCGGCGTAACACCACCCACCAGTTGAGTGCCGTATTCAATGGCCTGCCGGGCATGAAAACTGCCCTGCTTACCGGTAAAACCCTGCACTATGACCTGGGTATCTTTATTAATTAATATGCTCATTGTTTTTTCGGAATGACTCTGTTTTGGTATCCAATAGTCAGGCCGCTGCACAGGCAACGGCTTTTCGGGCGGCTTCAGTCAGATCACTGGCCGTTTCTATATTCAGGCTGCTTTGTGCCAGAATATCCAGACCCTGTGCGGCATTGGTTCCAGCCAGAAAAACGATGACGGGAATAGTTACGCTGACTTCCTGCATGGCCTGAATAATACCCTCGGCAATTAAGTCACAGTGTACCATACCACCGAAAATATTGACCAGAATGGCTTTAACATCCGGCTCCGTTAAAATCAGTTTAAAGGATTCTGCCACTTTTTCAGAGGTGGTACCGCCTCTGACATCCAGAAAATTAGCCGGTTCACCGCCGTGAAGTTTTATTAAGTCCATAGTTGCCATTGCAAGACCTGCTCCGTTTACCATGCAGCCGATATTACCATTCAGTGCTATATAGTTAATACCAGACTCAAGCGCCCGGGCTTCTTTGATGTTTTCCTGTATGGTATCACGCATTTCCCTCAGATCAGGGCGGCGGTATAAGGCATTATCATCAATAGTCAGCTTGGCATCGAGAGCCAGAATGGTGTTTTCATTACTGATCACCAAAGGATTAATCTCAACAAGGGTCAGGTCTTTATAAACAAACAAATCGTATAATCCAAGCATTATATCCGTCAGTTCTGAAACATGACTGCCCTTGAGGCCAAGCGCAAAGGCCACCTGACGGCATTGATAGGCCTGCAATCCGGTACAGGGGTTAACCTGAATATGAATAATTTTTTCCGGACTCTTTTCTGCAATATCTTCTATATTAACACCGCCCTGGATGGAAGCCATAAAAGTAACGGTTTCACTGTCTCTGTCCACCAGAGCACTCAAATACATTTCCTGTTTTATATCGACTGCCTGTTCAATTAAAACCCTGTTAACCGGCAGTTGTTCACCGTCTGTCTGCGGAGTGGACAGGGTTTTACCCAACAGAGTATTACAGACAGCTATCAGATCTTCGCTACTGTTTACCCGTTTTACGCCACCTGATAACTCTCTGGAACCAGCATATATCTGAGCTTTAACCATCCAGCTGTCACCGCCGAGATTCTCGGCCGCCCTGAGCGCTTCTTCTGCACTGCCTACAGGCACACTGGCCGGCACCGGTATACCAAAGCCGGTAAACAGACTTTTGGCCTGATATTCGTGTAAATTCATATTTCAGTCTTTGCCTTTGAGTTAAACGAATGACTTAAAGAATGCTGATATTCATCCTTAAAATGAAACAGGGAACTGTCCACAATTTTAATCGCCCCGTCCAGTAAATGACAGCGACCGCTGCCGGGCAGAATAGCACACAGGTTAATCAGGGTATCCAGATCCTGGTTTCCGGCCTGACCGGTATCGATACGGTTAAGCAGTTGAGAAATATAATAAGTACCGGTTTTACAGGATGGGCATTGTCCACAGGAAGAATGGGCATAAAAATTAACGTACTCAGTAACCTGCCTAACAATTCCCGTCCCTTCTGATACCACAATCATGGCACCGGTACCCAGACTGGATCCCCGGATCCGTACCGAGTCAAAGTCCAGAGGTACGTCCAGATCTTTGGGCGTTAAAATGGTACTGGAAACCCCGCCGGTAAATACCGCTTTAAGTTTTTTCTCCAGCAGCATGCCGCCGCCGTGAATATAAATCAACTCAGATAAGGGTGTACCCATGGGCAGCTCATAAACCCCGGGATATAATATATCACCACTGAGGCAGTACAGCTTAGTACCGGATGAAAGGCCTTTACCCAGTTTCTGAAACCAGCGTGCACCGTTTCTCAGCAGGTGCGGAATATTGGCCAAGGTTTCAATATTGTTGACCAGAGTAGGGCAGCCGTTAACACCGGATTGCGCCGGATACGGCGGTTTGCCCCGTGGAAAAGGAAATTTACCTTCCACTGATTCAATGGCCGCCGTTTCTTCCCCGCCAATATAATGTCCGGAACTGGCCATTACCTGAAACTCAATGCTCTTACCTATTATCGTTTCAGTGCGCTGTAGCAGGTCACTGGCCTGCCATTGCGCTACAGCCTCCTGCATACTGGCCAGAGCTTTATCCTGCTCGGGATTAATATAAAACACAATCCGGTTGGTACCATTAGCCACCGCACTGATTAAAGCCCCTTCAATAACCTGGTTAGGTGAGCGGCTCATTAAATAAGTGTCTTTAAACGTCCCCGGTTCATCTTCATTGCCATTGCAGATCAGGTATTTATCAGTATCATTGCCCTGCTGTGCCACTGCCTGCCATTTTTTCCAGGTCGGGAAACCACTGCCACCCAGTCCTCTTAAACCCGCTTCCTTCAACAAAGGTATAATAGCTTCAGGCTGCTGCAGGGCTTTTATTAAGCCGCTGCCGCCATAGCTGCTCAGCCAGTTGCTGAGGTTATTACCCAGCGAATTGGGATGCAGCAGAACATGATTTTTAAACACCGTATTCATAAATCAAACATCCCCGGATGATCTGGCTGCTCTGGATCATTATCAGTCTCTGCACGGCGGGTATAATCCGGAAATAACAGGGGTGAACTGATCTGCATGGGCATATGGTTCTGCATCAGTTCTCTACGCAACCGGCTGATGTGATCCAGGGTGATTTTTTTATGGCCCCGGTTCTGTCTCTGCCGGGCAGCATCGGCACCCGCTTTGCGGCCGAAACTGATAATTTCCAGCAGGGCATTGCCCATTAAACGATTTCTGCCATGAATACCGCCGCTGACTTCACCCACACAATACAGACCGGGCACCGTTGAGTGGCCATTTTTATCTATAATCACACCGCCATTCTGATAATGCAGGGTGGGATAAATCAACATAGGGTGCTTTCTGATATCAATACGGCTTTTTAGCCCCAGCTGCACCAGTTTAGGGAAACGCTGCTGCAAAATACCCGGATTTCGGTTTTCCAGACCGGCGGTATCCAGCCAGACACCTCTGAAATCCTGCTCTGCCACTCCCCAGCCTTCCCGGCACTCCCTGATAATGGCCGCCGCTACAACATCCCTTGGCTTGAGTTCATCAACAAAACGCTGTCCCTGAGCATTAATAATATAAGCCCCGGCAGAACGCAGACCTTCCGTAATAAGTGTACCGGATAAGTGAACAGGATAAGCCACACCGGTTGGGTGATACTGAAAAGAGTCCAGATCCCGCAGTCGGGCACCTAGTCGATAAGCCAGTACCAGGCCGTCACCGGTTGCACCAAAGTGATTGGAGGTAGGAAAATCATTTAAATGCAGGCGGCCAATACCACCGGTGGCGATTATTACAGTGCGTGCTTTTATCTGAAGATAACGGGAATCTTCCAGAGAAGACAGTATAGCACCAGCACAATGACCGGACTCATTGCTAAGCAGTTCCACGGCCGGTGCATAATTACGCACCTCAATAGCCGCATGGTTATACACCGATTCACGCAGGACACGCATCATTTCCAAACCGGTATAATCACGAAAATGCACCACCCGGCTGGCAGATGTACCGCCGGCTCTGCGGGTCAGCAGATCACCGGCTGAATCCAGGTCAAACTGCATACCCTGCTGGATCAGCCAGCGTATGGTTTCAGGACCATCGGTGACCAGTTGTTTAACCAGCGTTTTATCTGCCAGCTTATAACCGGCTTTCCAGGTATCATTATAATGCGCCTGTAAAGTATCCTGCTTTTGTACCGAAGCCTGAATACCACCTTCAGCCATAATGGTATTGCTGTCACCCAGACGCAACTTGGTAGCCAGAATTACCCTGGCACCGGATTCGGCTGCCGTCAGTGCCGCAGCACAACCGGCTCCACCACCACCAATGACCAGTACATCGGTTTCTTCAATACGAACGCCGGCCAGATCAGAGGCATCAATACGGGAGTCAGCCTGCAGTAATTCCGCCAGTTGAGTATGACAGAGTTCACCCTTATTAGGGCCAACGTTTAAGGTGGTAATGGTTTCACTACGATAATCAGGATGAAAAGTGCTCAGCAATTGCTGTTCATCCATATCCAGTTCACGGGCAGGAAATTTATTAAGCTGAAGATAATTATCCAGAGCCTGCTTATACGTAACCCCTGAATGATCCATCATATTATCAGTAGACTTCATTAATCGTTTTCCTCATCATCTGTATCCACCTGCATCTGGCCACTGCGAATAGCTTCCAGGCGGTTAATAAGATTGGAGGGACGGGTATCGAAATAAGCTGACACACGACGGGCAAACAGCCCCACATGATTGGGCTCAATAAATTCAGGACAACTGGTCATACATAAATCACACATAACACAGTCTATAAACAGATCGCCGCATTCTTTAAAATGACCTTTTACAGCTAGGTCAACGGCAGTTTCCACATCAATGCCTTTTGGACAGGCTGCATTACAGCCATGACAATGCCGACATTGCTCTGCTTCAGGAAAGATACTTTGAAAACGAGTCTGTATATTCCAAGAGGACTGAATATCCGATAATTGATAATGATGGTGAGAAGGTGTATCAAAAACGGCAAAGAGCACATCCATACCGTTTTCAATTAATAACTGACAGCCCAGTTCCATACTCAGTTCGTTACTGTCCTTACGACATACCATAACCCGACAGGAACCGCAAACACCTTCCAGACAGCCCACTCCTTTTACCCTGGGATAACCGGCATACCAAAGCGCCTGAATAACAGAAAGTGACTGCGATGCTGTAATGGGCCTGCCGTTAATGGTTAAACTCACCCGTGTTTCAGAAAGAGGCCTGGACATGATAGTTCGCAAGTTACAGATTAATAAGTATTACTGTTATAACTATACTAAATTAGCGGTATTAAGTCATTAAACTAAAGTTTAGAGTTTCAGCTCCCCCAAAAAGGAGAATCATTTAAAATTTATTGATTACCTCAGTTAACCAATAGTCCGTAACAGGAAAAAAATGTAAAAAAAAGCAAAAAACAGTTGACAAAAATTCGGCAGCATTGCTGCCTTCAGTAAGAAAAAACAAACTTCTGGAGGCCGCAATGCACACCAAAGGATACAGCAATATCCCCGGTGAACTGTTTTATTAACCTGAGATCGAGGGTGTAAAAATAACTGTGTAAACGCTCATTGCGGTGGTTTAAGTCAGCAGTGGTAAAATGAATAAACCTGAAATACCACCTCCATAGTGAACAGCCTACCTTCCAAAGTCAGGC
>JANELJ010000370.1 GCA_024511395.1 Gammaproteobacteria bacterium
AGGTGTGTGCGCATTTCTTCATCTCGTTCGTGGGGCATAGGGTTACCTTTTATGATTATGAAATTATAAAAAGTAATAGTTTGAAGGATTTTAAGGGGTGGGGGTAGGTGGGATTATTGGGCGGTTACATTTATCTGGCTATCCAGTCGGCTTCCAGAAAATGGACAATGCCCATCAGAAATTGGAAAGTAGCAATGAATCGATTTATAATCGAGTTTGAGGAGCAGTTGGCTCCTTATATTTAAATAAGAGCGGATACACAGTTTAATTTACACTGTCGGTTTTTTGGAATCATAATTAAAATATTCATACCCCCTGGCTTTTGGGTATAAACCTTCAAAATGCTCCTGGGTAATTTGCAATGTTTTATAGGTGCCTTCCTTTATTGCTACTGAAGGCACAACAATCATAAACCTGGTAAAACCATAGTTTTTATTGAGCTCGAATATAGTACGCAGATAAACGTAGGTTTTACCTGTGCCTGTTTCCATTTCTACAGTAAAGTCTCCGCTTAGTAATTTTTCTGTAGGGCGAAGACCATTCGTTAATTGAACTTCACGCAGGTTTTCTTCTAACTCTTCATCAAGCAGCAGTAATCGGTTACCTATACCCAGTTCACTTTCGGATAAACCAAGCAACATCTGAGGGTCTGATTCAGGGCAACAGCTTACCGTGAACTCAGAGCGGGAAATTTCCTACCCCTTAAACAGATTAACTACCGAATCAATAGCCGCTTTCTGGTAATCCAAATCGTTTTCAAAATGCAGTTTCATGATTGCAAGCCCTCTAACTGGCTCAACCAGGCATCAAACTCTGGACACATTGCTCTAATTTTATCGATACCAATTGCTTTTGCTATATTAGGGCCGTGAGTGGTTTTTTGATAAGAGGTATCACGTTCAAGCCTTTTACTTGGTGCGGTTTCAACAGAGTCATTGATTAATTCTGGATTATTATTAAATTTGTTTAGTATCTCAGTCGCCCACTCACTCAACTGTTCATCCATAAGCACTTTGGCAATTGCTTCAGGAGATGAAAATAATAACCCTTCAAATTCATGCATTTGAATGTATGGAATAAGTTTATCTTTAACGCCATCGTGTACCGCATCGATTATACGTTGTTCCAGAGACCCTTTAGTCTCCTCATCTTCTTTACGAGAAAATCCATAAAAATCATATAGCGTTGTTACATAGTCAAAATTAAATGCTATCTTTTTCAATTCACTTTTGACTTTATCTACATTAACCCCACCCCCTATAGAAATCGGAGTGATATTGATATTTTTAACAACAAGATAGGGGGCTAAAACTTTTTTAACAAATATTTCTTCAGTCTGCCCCTCTACCGATATGCCTATCCTTACCATTCAGGCCTTCCCCCAATAATATTTTTCGTCCAAATATCACCCATGTTATATTCTTCCAACCAATGCTCCAGTTCTTTAGCGTCAAGCTGGGTAAAAGTAGAAACCCCTTTTTCCTGATCGACAACTATAAAATTATCCGGTGCAAACAGGTTAGCAAAGGTCACTGATTGTGTGGAGCATATAACCTGATTGGTTTTTGATATTGACTTTACAATATCTGCAAGTACATCCAAAGCAGCAGGGTGAAGTCCCAACTCTGGCTCATCAAGCACTATGGTACTGGGCCGATACTGTTCTGGTTGTAGAAAAAGAGCAGCCATACATATAAAGCGAGCAGTACCGTCTGACAATTGGTTAGCAGAAAAAGGCATATCATGTTCTTTATGCGTCCAACGAAGCAGTAGCGTTTTTTCCCCCTCTGATCCACGTGGCTCAAGATAAAAATCATGAAAAAAGGGGGCTACCGTCTGGATAGCAGAGACGATATACCGATAATTCTTATTCCAGTGTTTCTTCAAAAATCGTAGAAAAGGGGCCAGATTG
>JANELJ010000371.1 GCA_024511395.1 Gammaproteobacteria bacterium
TGCCGAATTTTTGTCAACTGTTTTTTGCTTTTTTTTACATTTTTTTCCTGTTTTTACTGAATTATTTTGTTTACCTCGGAGTAACAGGGGCCGGGTGTCCCTTGATGAAGTTTCGACAGCATGGAGGCTGTCGAAAAGCCTCCATGGATGGATTCACGGCGGCTTCAGCAAGGGATATCCGGTTCCTGTTACGGACTATCGGTTAACTGAGGTAATCAATAAATTTTAAATGATTCTCCTTTTTGGGGGGGCTGAAACTCTAAACTTTAGTTATAAAAAGTAGTGGGTTATAAAATAGTGACTTATAAATTATTGTTTTAAAAATTCTAACTGAATATTTTCTGCCACCAGCGGCGGCGATTACCCGGCGACTGCATGGCCACTTCCAGATCAATGGGCTGAACTCTGCTGATTATCCAGCCGGGAAGAGGGGGCTGTGAACCGTTAGAACCACACACATGGCCGAGATTATTCGGATCATAGATTTTAACAAAAGCCGGGCTGGTTTTATCGTCAACATAAACTATACCGCAGTATTTTTCATCGTGATCGGCATGCAGCAGCTTATCAATTTCATCGATAAAGTGCAGAAACTGGTCGGCGGTACAGGGGGTTAGCGGAGGTTCTTCACCAATATGATAGATATACCAGTCTTCAGTCTTACCGAACTGCAGGGTCTGCCATAATTCATCCAGCTGTTCCCAGCGTAAAATACCTACCAAGTGTCCCTGATATTTTTCCATAAAAGGATGATCGGCTTCTACCGCTGTTTCTGACACTGTTTGCTCCGCGCTTTAAAAAGTTGTTCGATATGACTTGCTAGGTTAATACATAATTTCAATTTTTTCCATCTTTGGTACCTGCTTTAATTGCCAAATATCAAAAAGGTGCTGCCAGAAGTCCTGCAGGCTCTGATAATTGTTGTCCGGGGCAATATCCTGTCTCAGAAAACGGGCGGCCTGAATCAGTGTGGGAAGATCACAGCGGACTTTTCTGGCCCGGCTCAGCTTGCTGAGTTTAAGCTGCTGTGGAGTAACAGCAAGAGGAATATGGGCATAAACTGGGGTAGGAAAATCCAGTTGCTGCTGCAGGTAGATCTGCCGTGGGGTGGAATCCAGCAGATCATGACCGCGAACAATGTGGGTAATATTGCTTAGGTATTCATCGACCACAATGGACAGTTGATAAGTAAAGACCTTATCCCGGCGATAAATAATAAAATCACCCACGTCCTGTGCTAATTGCTGGGTGTAGTCACCCTGGATCTGATCCTTAAAACTTAAGGCTTTGTCTGGTACTTTAATACGTAGGGCGCATTCTTTATCTTCAGTTGTTTTATCTGTCTGATTATTCGGGCGGCAGGTGCCGGGATAAATACCATTGCTGGAACGGCTTTTAATCTGTTTGCGGGAACAGAAACAGGGATAAGTGAGATTTTTTTCATGCAGTACATCCAGTGCCTTGCGGTAGTCCCGGATATGCCGGCTTTGATAATAAATGTTTTCGTCCCATTCAAAACCCAGTTGTTCCAGAGTTTGGATAATATGCTCTGCCGAGTCCGGAACCATCCGTGCCTGATCAATATCATCAATGCGCAGCAGCCACTGGCCGTTATGGGCTCTGGCATCAGCATAGCTGGCCATGGCGGCCAGCAGGGAACCAAAATGCAGTTCACCGGAGGGTGAAGGGGCAAAACGTCCACGATAGGTTTGGTCTATTGTATTATTTTTTGGCTGTGAATTGGGTTTTTTCAAGTTTCAGGTCTATATTGTATCAGGGCGGGAGCATACTTTGATCAAAATTTAACCAAATAATAATTTGGCCCGCATATCATCATCCCATGCTGCCCGTTTTAGCTTACCTTTCATACTGTCTTTAACAGGAGACAGTTTAGC
>JANELJ010000015.1 GCA_024511395.1 Gammaproteobacteria bacterium
GAACACTTAGGGTAAAAAGACTGTACGCCAATGTGTGGGCAGGGTTGGGTGTTCACGATAGAACAGAATGGGTGTTCATGATGGATCAGAATTGGTGTTCACCATCAGCAGAATACGCAAATACTATATGTTTTATTCAGGGTGTACTAGAATAGACATCTGTTTTTTTGACTTCAAACATTCGTTAACTATAGCCTTGTGGATACAGAAATCAACTTAACCATCGGTAAGTGCTAATCAATTTTGTTGAACAGAACATCTCATAATTAATTTAGCTTCAGAATAAAAGTTTTCCATTGCTCAAACAACGTATTATCCACGGCTGCTACTATATTCCTTGAACACATAGATAACTCAAAAACCGGTTCATTCTCTAATGTACAGGCAACACAGCCGGCTTCTTGGACAATAAGCACCGGCTGCGTAGTCCCATAACATGTGTTTGCCATGTAAATAGACCTGACATATCGGCCAGCGGCCAGCCAGCACCATTCCAGTGCTGCGGCACCAAAGCTGCGTTGAGAATGGAACGAGGAGTCTATTATCAGACGCATACTTAGAGTAGTGTCAAGGCGCTTGTGATCAATTATTGCAATGCATTGCTGCAGATTGTCAGGTGGGTTGGATATACGCAAGGACTGGTCATTGAGTTTTGCACCCTGCCCTTTTATTGCTGTAAAACATTCGTCCAGAACCGGATCATAAACAATATCCAACTGGGTTTCCCCATTGATGTTCAGAGCCAGAGAGATAGCAAAAAAAGCAGTCCATTGGCAAAGCTGGAGGTGCCGTCCAGAGGATCCAGAAACCAGGGTGGTCAGCAGTAAAGAAATTGTCTTTTTCGGTGTCGGATAATTCTTCGGCAAAAAAATCATATTCCGGATAATGAATTTTTAACTGCTTCTGGATTTCAGACTGAACAGCTATATCGGCCTGGGTTACCAAAGAGCCGTCCACCTTGGAACTGACCTGTGCCTGGGTAAAATAAGGCATTAAGCAGGTTTGAGATGTTTGCCTGATTATTGGTATAACTTTTTGCTCTATGTTATTGATATTCATATCTTCTCGGTTACAGAGCAATTGTCTATAATTGGCTGTCCGCTTTTCTAGTCAGTTTTATTGATAAAATCATCCCGGCTTTGTTTAGCACGGGTAAACATTGCTTTTAAGGTTTGTGCATCACTTTGTTCAAGGGCTGTGCGTAATTTGGCTAAATCATGGGTAAAATGATCCAGGTGTTCCAGTAAAGCCTCTTTATTGGCCAGACAGATATCCTGCCACATATCCGGATCGCTGGAAGCAATGCGGGTAAAGTCCCGGAAGCCGCCGGCGGCATTATCAAATATTTCCTGTTTTTCATCCAGGGTGGTCAGGGTATTGACCAGAGAAAAAGCAAGCAGATGGGGTAAGTGACTGGTGGCTGCAAGCACCATATCATGATGATGGGGTTCCATTAAAATAACTTCTGCCTCTGCTGCCTGCCAAAGTTCGGTTACGGTATTTAATGCATCTTTACTGGTTTCTGGTAAAGGCGTCAGAATAACACGATGATCATTAAATAGGGTGTCAAAAGAAGCTTCTACGCCGCTGTTTTCAGTACCTGCAATGGGATGACCCAGTACAAAATTAGGCGGTATTTGACCAAAAACAAATTCAACGGATCTGATAACGGAAACCTTGGTGCTGCCGCCGTCGGTAATAATAACGTCATCTTTAGCCGCCCCTTTTATCTGTTCCAGAACAGTCTGAAAACTACCTACGGGTGTGGCAATAAAAATCACATCGGCATCTTTAACCGCCGTTTTTATGTCCTGTGAATAATCATCGATTACACCCAGTTGTACGGCCTTTTCCAGATTATCTTTTTGACGGCCGCAGCCGGTAATATGTTTGACCAGACCGGCTTTACGTACTGCACGGGCAAAGGAACCGCCGATTAAACCAACGCCGATAATGGTTAGTTTGTTTATTTTAAACCTGGGATTGGGCATTGGAGTCAGGATTCCTTATTATTGATTTAATATCATCGATAAGGCTTCGAGTACCCGGTTGTTTTCTTTGGCATTGCCTATGGAGATTCTCAGGTATTCAGGCATCTGGTAATTAGCTACCGGGCGGACAATAACCCCTTTATATAATAACTGTTCATAAATATCTGCGGAATTTGGGCCGTTCTTAACACAGACAAAATTACCGGCAGAGGGAATATAATCCAGACCCAGTTTTTGAAAGCCCTGGGTTAGAAGCGCCATACCCTGCCAGTTCAGTTCAACAGACTGCTGAATATGATTTTGATCATCCAGGGCAATAGTCGCACACTCCAGAGCAAAGGCGTTATTATTAAAGGGCTGTCGTACCCGGTTTAATAAATCGGCTATATACTCTGATGATATGGCATAGCCGACCCGGAAACTCGCCAGGCCATAGGCCTTGGAAAAAGTGCGGGTAACCACCAGATTGGGAAACTCAAACACTTTTGACAGCATGGAGTAATACTGTTCAGAAAAACCGCTGTTTTTATGAACAGCGTATTCTTCATAAGCCTCATCCACGACCACTACAATATGATCCGGTACCTGCTTTATAAAGCTAACCAGTTCATCACCTGATAAACAGGTACCCGTTGGGTTATTTGGATTGGCAATAAAAATAAGCCGGGTTTTATTGGTAATAGCATCCAGCATTGCTGTCAAATCGTATCCCCAGTTAACAGCAGGTGTAACTACGGCAGTGGCGCCAACCGCCTGGGTAGCAATGGGATAAATAGCAAAAGCATATTGTGAAAAAATGACTTCATCACCAGGACCGGCAAAGGTTCGTGCCAGAATATCCAGTACATCATTGGAACCATTGCCCAGAGTGATCTGTTCGGCGGTTAACTTTGTTAATGTCGGCTTTAAGTGCTCAATGAGTTTATCTTTCAGGATAAAGCCATTGCCGTCAGGATACCGGGCCAGTTCCAGAGGGCTCTCAAGCATTTTAGCAAGATGGGTAATCACTTCTGGTGATGGGCCTAAGGGATTTTCATTGGAGGCGACTTTAACAGCATTCTGTACACCGTATTCACGTTCCAGTGTTTCAACGGGTTTGCCGGGAATATACGGGCTTAAACGGGCAACACCCGCGACAGCCTGAATTATTCTGGAAGGATCGATTGCTGTCATTATAAAACCGCCTTGGGATAGGAACCCAGGATTTTCATAACACTGGCCTGCTGTTCAATTTCCTGCAGGGCACTGGCCACGGACGGATGTGAAATATGACCGTCTATATCAATAAAAAACAAGTACTGCCATAAACCTCGACGAGAAGGTCGGGATTCAATGCGGGTCATAGACAGGCCGTTTTCAGCAATTGGTTTTAATAGACTGTGCAGGGCACCGGGTTTATTAGCCGATGTGACCATTAGCGATGTTTTATCCAGCTCCAGCGACTCTTTGCTTTGTTCAGAAGCCGGGGTGGACTCTACATTCTGTTTGCCGAGAATAATAAAACGGGTAGTATTATCCGGTTCATCTTCAATTTTTTCAGCCAGCAAGTTCAGTTGATAAATCTCTGCAGCTGCGTTACTGGCTATAGCCGCAGCCCCCTCCTCTATTGAAGCCAAACGTGCGGCTTCTGCATTACTGTTTACCGGGACACGTTCAATACCGGGTAAACGGCTGTCCAGCCATTCCCGGCATTGAGCCAGGGACTGCTGGTGGGAATATATTTTTTTAATACCTTCTATAGAATCAAGCTGGCTCATCAGATAGTGATGAATACGTAAAGAGACTTCACCGCAGATTTTTAACGGTGATTCAATTAACATATCCAGAGTATGGCTGATAACACCCTCAGTAGAATTTTCTACCGGGACAACGCCATAGTTACAGGCATCGGCATCCACTTCTCGGAACACTTCATCGATTGTTGAAAAAGGGATAGTTTTAACAGAATGACCGAAATGTTTTAGGGCTGCAGCCTGAGTAAAAGTGCCTTCCGGCCCAAGGAACGCAATTTTCATGGGCTGTTCCAGAGCCAGACAGGCCGACATTATCTCCCGAAACAGGCGGGCCATTTCTTCATTACTTAATGGCCCTTTATTGCGTTCCATAACATTACGTAACACAGCAGCTTCCCGTTCCGGACGGTAAAATAGCACCTCTTCACCCGCCTGTGCTTCAGACAGTTTAACTTCGGCAACTTCCTGGGCACATTGTGCACGCTGATTGAGTAACGTCTGGATCTGTTTATCCAGAGAGTCTATTTCATTACGTAATTGTTTGAGATCCTTACTCAAGATATATCCTGCTCTATTTTATACTGCGCTTTTTTAACGATCAGTTTTATATTGGCCTTATAAAACTCTGACAGCCAGTACACCGTCAATGGAACGTAGTTTTTCCACCACATCGTCAGTGACTTCCTTATCGACGTCCACAATGGTATAAGCCAGATCATCTTTGGATTTATTAACCATATCAGCAATATTCAAACCGGCATCGGCCAGGGTTGAAGATATCTGTCCCAGCATATTGGGCTGATTTGAATTAGCAATGGTGATCCGATAACAGCCCTGGGAACGGGGCATATTAACTTCTGGGAAGTTAACGGACAGCTTGATATTACCGTTTTCCAGGTAATCCTTAACATTCTGTGAAACAATAATGGCACAATTATCTTCTGCATCCTGAGTCGAAGCCCCCAGATGCGGCAGACAGACGACATTGGGTACATCCTTGAGTGCATTATTGGCAAAGTCATTAACATAACCGTATAAGTGTCCGGATTTTAGGGCTTCAGCCATAGCGATATCATCGATAATACCGTCACGGGCAAAATTAAGTACAGTTGCACCCGCTTTTAATTGTTTAATGCGGTCAGCATTAAGCATATTGCGGGTAGCATCCACCAAGGGCACATGAAAGGTCAGAAAATCGATTTCCGGCAGCATGGCATCAAAGCTGCTGGCCTGCTGAACACTGGATGACAGCATCCAGGCACCTTCAACTGTTAAACCCGGGTCAAAACCAATGACCTTCATGCCCAGATCTTCAGCCACTTTGGCTACAGCACGACCAATAGCGCCCAGACCTACGACACCCAGAGTTTTACCGGGTAATTCAAAACCGGCAAAATTCTTTTTACCGGCTTCAGCCTGTTTGGCAATTTCTTCATCCGTACCTTCCAGGTTTTTAGCAAATTCCCAGGCAGGTCCAATATGACGGGCAGACATTAACATACCGGCCACAACCAGTTCTTTTACGGCATTAGCATTGGCACCGGGGGCATTAAAAACCGGGATGCCTTTAGCACTCATTTTATCAATGGGTATATTATTAACCCCGGTGCCGGCACGACCAACTGCTTTAAGGCTGTCGGGAATGTCCATATCATGCATCTTATAAGAACGCAGTAAAATCGCATCAGGGTTCTGAATTTCAGAGGCAATTTCGTAGTTATCTCTGGGGAATTTTTCAAGACCTGCTACAGAGATATTGTTTAGTGTTAAAATTTTATTCATTTTTTCCGCCCCTTATTAACCGTTAGCCTTAGCAAACTCAGCCATAAACTCAACCAGAGTATCAACACCGGCTTCAGGCATAGCATTGTAAATACTAGCACGCATACCACCAACAGAACGGTGTCCCTTCAGAGTAGCCAGCCCTTTTGCAGCTGCCTGCTCTAAAAAGGCCGCATCCAGATCGGCATCTTTCAGGGTAAAGGGAACGTTCATCCAGGAGCGGTAACGTTTCTCAACAGGGTTGGCATAAAAATCATTACCTTCTATGGCGGCATATAATTTATCTGATTTGGATTTGTTTATTTTGCCCATAGCTTCCAGTCCGCCGTTCTCCAGCAACCACTCAAAGACCAGACCAGCCAGATACCAGCTGTAAATTGGCGGCGTGTTATACATAGAATCTGCATCGGCATGAGTTTTATAGTTAAGCATGGTAGGAGTAATGTCCGCTGCATGACCAAGAAGGTCATCACGAATAATCACCAGAGTCAGTCCGGCTGGGCCGACATTTTTCTGGGCACCAGCATAAATCATACCGAATTTTGAGACATCAATAGGACGAGACAGTATGGTAGAAGACATGTCCGCTATGAGTGGCACGTCACCCGTATCCGGAATATAGTCAAATTCTACACCGCCAATGGTTTCATTAGGTGTGTAATGCACATAGGCCGCATCAGGATTAAGTTTCCAGTCAGCGAAATCAGGGATAGTGGTAAAGCCGGAATCTTCTGAGCTGGCAGCAACGTTAACATCACAATATCGTTTCGCTTCAGCAATGGCTTTTTTAGACCACATACCAGTATTAATATAATCGGCTGTTTTTTTGTCGCCTAATAAATTAAGTGGAATTGCACCAAATTGCATACTGGCACCACCCTGTAAAAACAGGACTTTATAATTATCAGGAATAGCCATTAAGTTTCTTAAATCAGCTTCGGCCTTGCTGGCAATAGACATAAAAGCCTTACCGCGGTGGGACATTTCCATAACGGACATGCCTTCTCCACGCCAGTCCAACATTTCTTCACTGGCTTTTTTGATAACGGCCTCGGATAACATGGCTGGCCCTGCACTGAAATTAAACACTCTTGACATTGCAATTCCTTGATTAAAATTTAGTTGAAATTTAAAATTCAAACACTTAAAAAGCACTTGAATATGTTACTGAATTAATTGTCTTCTTCGCCCGGTGTTTCACCATTTTCCGGTGCTACATTTTGGGCTTCATCATTTTCAGTTTCACAAACCCGGGCAATCTGAACCAGCTTTTCGTCATTGGTCAGACGTATTAAACGAACGCCTTGGGTATTTCTACCGACTACTGAGACTTCTGAAGAACGGGTTCTGACTATGGTTCCGCCATCGGTGATCAGCATAATTTCACTGTTTTCATCCAGCAGACAGGCGCCGACCATGGAACCATTACGTTTCGAAGTCTTAATGGCCACAACACCCATACCGCCCCGGCCCTTAACAGGGTATTCTGAAATGTGGGTACGTTTACCATAACCATTTTCTGTGGCGGTCAGTACATAACGATCTTCGCATTCTGGCGGTACCACAATCAGGGAAATAACCTTGTGCCCTTCAGGGAGTTTAATTCCCCGAACACCGGTTACCACACGTCCCATGGAGCGGACCAGTGATTCATTAAAGCGAATGGCCTTGCCTTCCGTGGAAAACAGCATAATATCCTGCTGACCGTCAGTGAGCTGGATATCGATTAACTTATCGCCTTCACGCAGTTCAATGGCACGTATACCATTACTTCTGGGACGTGAATAATCCAGCAACGGAGTTTTCTTAACTGTACCGTTAGCGGTCGCCTGTAAAATAAACTGCCCGTCAACAAATTCCTTAATAGGCAGGATGGCATTGACTTTTTCATCCGGATCCAGCGGCAGGATATTGATAATGGGGCGACCACGGGAACCGCGGCTGGCCAGCGGCAGTTCATAGACTTTTTTCCAGTACACCTGACCAGCATTGGTAAAACACAGGATAGTGTCGTGACTGGAGGCAACAAACAGCTTATCGATAAAGTCTTCATCTTTCATGGAAGTAGCAGACTTTCCCCGGCCACCACGACGTTGAGCCGTATAATCGGCCAGAGGCTGGGTTTTTACATAACCTTCGTGAGACAGTGTAACTACACGATCTTCTTCTACAATCATATCCTCATAGGACAGATCGTCTTCAGACTCACGTATTTCAGTACGGCGTTCATCACCATATTGAGTAATCATGGCATCAAGTTCTTCACGTATAACACCCATAAGAACTGACTGACTGCCCAGAATTTCCAGATACCATTTGATTTTTTCAATGATTTCCTTGTATTCGGCCACAATTTTTTCAATTTCCAGTCCGGTCAGACGATGCAGACGCAGATCAAGAATGGCCTGTACCTGCACAGGCGACAGGTGATAACCGTCTTCGGCCAGACCGAACTGAGTATCCAGACCATCAGGACGGGACTGCTCACCGCCGCCGGACAATAGTTCTTTAACCAGACCAGGTTCCCAGGCCGAGGAAATCAGTTTAGCCTTGGCTTCCTGTGGATTGGCAGACGCCTTAATCAGTTTTATCAATGGATCAATATTAGCCAAGGCAACGGCCTGCCCTTCCAGTATATGCGCCCGTTCCCGGGCCTTGCGTAATTCGTATACCGTACGGCGGTTAACAACTTCACGTCGATGACGGATAAACTGTTCAATCAGTTCTTTTAAATTAAACAGTTTAGGCTGACCGTCAACCAGTGCCACCATATTAATACCGAATACATTCTGCATCGCCGTATGCTTAAACAGGTTATTGAGCAGAACATCGGCCGGTTCGCCACGTTTAGTTTCAATAACCATACGCATGCCGTCTTTATCCGACTCATCACGAAGTTCGGAAATACCTTCAATTTTCTTTTCTTTAACCAGTTCAGCAATACGTTCCAGCAGACGAGCTTTATTAACCTGGTAGGGTAGCTCAGTTACCACGATACGTTCGCGGTTATTACCCATGTCTTCAATTTCTGTCCGGGCACGCACACGGATCCGACCACGTCCGGTATGATAGGCTTCATGTATACCGCGTGAACCGTTAATAATACCCGCTGTCGGAAAATCCGGCCCCGGGATCAGTTTGCTCAGTTCAGCGATGGTGATTTCAGGATTATCAATATAGGCCAGGCAGCCGTTAATGACTTCGGTTAGATTATGTGGAGGAATATTGGTGGCCATACCCACGGCAATACCGGATGAACCGTTAATCAGCAGATTGGGTATTTTGGTAGGCAATACTGTGGGTTCGTGTTCGGATTCGTCGTAGTTGGGACTGAAATCGACGGTTTCCTTATCAATATCTGCCAGCAGTTCATGTGCAATTTTAGCCATGCGCACTTCGGTATAACGCATAGCGGCAGGTGAATCACCATCCACGGAACCAAAATTGCCCTGCCCGTCCACCAGCATATAACGCAGGGAAAAATCCTGGGCCATACGCACAATGGTATCGTAAACCGCAGTATCACCGTGGGGGTGATATTTACCCAGTACGTCACCGACAATACGGGCTGACTTTTTATAGGGTTTGTTCCAGTTCATGCCGGTTTCGTGCATGGCGTAAATGACCCGGCGGTGAACGGGTTTGAGTCCATCCCGGACATCAGGGAGTGCACGTCCGACAATTACACTCATAGCATAATCCATATAGGACTGCTTCATCTCCTCCTCAATATTTATATGGAGGAGTTCTTTTGCAAAATCTGACATTTAGTGGTTATATTTCCGTTTTTTATCTTTATTTAGGCAAAAAATAATAATTACTCAGAGTACCTGACCGTGATTGTCTGCAGGTACTGTATTTCCGGGGACGCTCAAGTACATCCATGTATCGGTTTAGATACTTTTCAAAACTTGTTTTGTAAAAAGTTCTTATCCCAGTGATTACGAAAACATCCATGTTTGCATAAACCCCGTAAACACAGTACCTACAGCCAATCACTCTACTGTGCTGAAAACCGAATTATTCTAACACAAAACTGCCCTAATGTGCCCAAATTCCGGCGTAAAAAAACTGTTTTTTTAGCATTTATAATACATTTGTCATTAAAGCCCTCATTTTCTCAAAATCGGGCTTTAACACCACCCCTTTTTCAGTCACAATCGCATCCACCAGTTCTGCCGGAGTAACATCAAAGGCCGGATTTCTGGCCTGTGCTCCTGAAGCGGCTATCGACTGTCCTGAACAGCCCAGAACCTCTGTATCAGATCGTTCTTCAATAGGGATCTGCTCACCGCTGCTGATATTCATATCAATTGTAGTAGTGGGTGCCACTACCATAAATTTAATACCATGATATCTAGCCATTACTGCCAGAGCATAAGTCCCGATTTTATTGGCCACATCACCATTAGTGGCTATGCGGTCCGAGCCGACAATGATCCAGCGAATGGGCTGTTTGTCTGTTTGAGAGGTTTTTATCATATGTGCCGCAGCCCCTTCCACCAGTAATGACACAGGTATATTCTCCTGTATCATTTCCCAGGCGGTTAAACGGGCACCCTGCAGCCAAGGACGGGTTTCATCAGCATAAACATGGCTAATTTTATCCTGGGCAAAAGCACTGCGTATGACCCCTAGGGCAGTTCCATAGCCCCCAGTCGCCAGAGCACCAGCATTACAATGGGTCAGAACCGAACAGGGTTCTGTGATTAAATCAGCACCCAACTGCCCCATTTTCACATTAGCAGCAATATCATCCTCATGTATCTGTCTGGCTATAGTTAGCAGCATTGCTACAGGATCATCACTATTTAAACCTTTAATGACTTCCCGCATCATATCAATGGCCCAGAACAGGTTTACGGCAGTCGGTCTGGATTGCGCCAGGATATCCAGATCTTCTTCAATAATACTTTTCCAGTTTTCCGGCTGTTCTTTTAAACGTTCACGGGCGGCAATAACAATACCGTAGGCAGCGGTTATGCCTATGGCTGGTGCACCTCTGACCACCATATCAGTAATGGCCTGTGCTACGGCCTTAACATTATCCAGAGCAATATAAGTTTCCTCCTGCGGCAGCAGGCGCTGATCCAGAAGAAACAGTTTATCTTCTTTCCAGATAATGGGTTTAATAGAGTCATAGGTTTTCAGGGGCATGGGAGTTACCTTAAATTATTTGTTTATGTACAAAAAACCGTTTTTATAACAAAAATCAAATCCAATATCATATAATTAATTCTTATAAAGAAACAGGCCAATTTGTGGAGGAATTTGTGCTGAATGTGGAGCAGATCATTTATGGTCGCTGGGTAATACCTTTAGAAGCTGAAACAGAATCAGACAAAAGCATTTTAGAACATTATACTGTGGTTATTAACAACGGCATCATTGTGGATATTCTGTCAACCGATAAATGCAGGAAAAAGTACCAGGGGACTATAGAACATCACCTGGAACAGCATGCCCTGCTGCCCGGTTTTATAAACACCCATACCCATGCTGCCATGTCACTGATGCGCGGTATGGCTGATGACCTGCCTTTAATGGACTGGCTGAATAACCATATCTGGCCGGCTGAGGCAAAATGCGTCAATTATAAATTTGTAAAACAGGGTACGGAACTGGCTATTGCTGAAATGCTGCGCAGCGGCACCACCACCTTTAATGATATGTACTTTTTCCCTGATGCCGCTGCCAAAGCCGCAGAGCAGAGCAGTATTCGGGCATGCATAGGTCTGATTGTCATTGATTTTCCCTCTGCCTGGGCCAAAGACGGGGCTGAATACCTGCACAAGGGACTGGAACTGTATGAGCAGTATCGTCATCATCCCCTGATCACCACAGCCTTTGCACCCCATGCACCCTATACGGTATCGGATGACAATTTAGTTAAAATCAATGCCTTGGCAGAAGAACTGGAAATCCCTGTACATATCCATCTGCATGAAACAATGGATGAAATTCAGCAGTCTCTGAGCAACACCACCCTACGTCCTATTAAACGACTGGAAAAACTGGGCCTGTTATCCCCTTCCCTGCTGGCTGTGCATATGACTCAACTGGAAGAAGATGAATTTGAAGTGCTGCAGCGTTATGGCGTTAATGTAATACATTGCCCGCAATCCAATATGAAGCTGGCCAGTGGTTTCTGTCCGGCCAGTCACTTGCTTGAGAACAATATCAATATAGCTCTGGGTACTGACGGTGCAGCCAGTAATAATGATCTGGATATGCTGGGGGAATTACAGTCTGCAGCTTTACTGGCTAAAGCGGTGAGCGGTAATGCCGCCTCAGTACCGGCTTATGCAGCGCTGCGTATGGCCACTATAAACGGTGCCAGAGCATTGGGTATTGATACTATTACCGGCTCCCTGGTTAAAGGCAAGGCTGCAGATATTATTGCTATTGATCTGGATGCTATTGAAACCCAGCCGGTTTACCATCCGGTTTCACAGATTGTTTATTCGGCATCAAGGGAACAGGTGAGTGATGTTTGGGTACAGGGGAGGCATTTGTTGAAGGGGAGGAAGTTGATGACTATTGATATTGAGAAGGTTAAGGAACAGGTTGGGGAATGGAAAAAGAGGGTTAAGGGTTAAGAGAAGAGTAGAAAAGTTCAGCGTTCAGAAAGAGCTAGGGCCTGGAGATTTTTTGTAAATATTGGGGAAATATTGGATAATGAGTTTATGAATAGTGTAAATGATAAGTCTTCACAGGGGAATGTGGATCCGCAGGAAGTAGCCAAGTTTGAGGCTATGTCCACTCGTTGGTGGGATAAGGATGGGGAATTTAAGCCCTTGCATGATCTGAATCCTGCTCGGCTGGCTTATATTAAGCAAAGAGTTCAGATGCTGGAAGGTAAAAAAGTGCTGGATGTGGGGTGCGGCGGCGGTATTTTATCGGAAAGTATGGCGCATGAAGGGGCAGATGTGACTGGTATTGATATGGGGGATGCCAATCTTACAATTGCCCAGATGCATCTGTATGAGTCCGGTGAAAAGGTTGAATACCGGAAAATTACCGTTGAAGAACTGGCTCAGGAACAGCCTGGGGCATTTGATGTTGTCACCTGTCTGGAAATGCTGGAGCATGTTCCCGATCCGGGTTCCATTATACAGGCCTGTAAAACTCTGGTTAAACCCAATGGCGATGTATTTTTCTCTACCGTTAACCGCAATGCCAAATCCTATGCTATGGCTATTTTAGGGGCTGAATATGTCCTTAAACTGCTGCCTAAAGGCACTCATGATTATAAAAAATTTATTCGGCCTTCAGAACTGGATCAGTGGATACGGGCTGCCGGATTGAAAACTCAGCATATTTCCGGTATAACCTATAATCCCTTTACCGGTCACTGCAAGCTCAGTGATGATACCGATATTAACTATCTGGTTCATGCCAGACCCGCCAGTTAAAGCGTTTATAAAACCATGTCAACTCAAGCAGTACTATTTGATCTGGACGGCACCTTTGCCGATACGGCACCGGATCTGGCCGCCGCTCTTAATCAGGTACTTCAGGAACAGGGTAAGCCTGCCCTGCCCTTTGAACATATCCGCCCGGTTGTTTCCCACGGCGGTATTGCCCTGATTAAACTGGGCTTTGATATTCCCCAGGAAAGCCTGGAATTTGAGGTATTAAGACAGCGGCTGCTGGCTATATATAAAAACAATATCAGCCAGTTAACCCAGTTATTTGAAGGTATGGATGAACTGGTGACAGAACTGGAAAACAGCGATATTGCCTGGGGAATTGTTACCAATAAACCGAGCTGGCTGACCAATCCATTAATGGCACAGCTGGGTTATAGTCAGAGGGCCAGGACTATTGTCAGCGGAGATACCACCAGTGAACGCAAACCTCATCCTGAGCCCCTGTTTCATGCCTGCCGGGAAATAAACTGTCCGCCGGATCAATGTCTTTATGTGGGTGATGCCGAGCGGGATATTATTGCCGGAAAGCGGGCGGGAATGAAAACCTTGGGCGCCCTGTTTGGTTATATTGAAGCTGATGATGATCCCCGGACCTGGGGAGTGGATGCCCTGATTGAGCATCCACGGGAAATAAAGGATTTTTTGTGAGGGTTAAGTGTTAAGTATTAAGAAATAGCTTAATCCAGTGCATCGTCTACTGCACGTTTGGTGTCATTGTAGAGTTCTTTACTTTTTTCACTGGCATCTTTCTGTATTTGCTGAAACTTTTTATCCATTTCCTGCATACGGGGGCTATCACCAAAAGGGTTAGATATAATGGGTTGATCCTTGCCCAGATTAACTCCAATCCACAGACCGATAATTCCCCCAATTAAAAAGCCTAATAATAAATCTTTCATCGTTGTTACCTCACCTGTAAATCACAGGTATTATATTAGTCAGAATACCGGAAGATACGGGAAAATTTTCTCAGTTCCGGATTGCATCAAATGGATTTTATAGTTCTAATAGTTATTATCTGTAGTTTAAAGTATATTTAGATTTTATTAAAGATATAGACACATTTCTTTATTTTAACAGCAGGGCCGGATCATACTTTGCTCAAAAAGCAACCAGAAATTAAATTGAACTAACTTGAAAGATGAGGCTCAGATCTTTAAAGTAAGCATTTGGGGACTCTGATGAACTTTGACCCTCATTTTAAATCACTACAAGACGGCCGAACAGATATAAACATCCGGTACGAATTACTGGATATAGTATTTTTAACCCTGGTGGCTATTTTATGTGGAGCAGAAGGCTGGAAAGACATTCAACGCTTTGGTGAATCAAAGCTGGAGTGGTTAAGAAAATACCGTGCATTCAAACAAGGTATACCCCAGCACCATACAATAGCCCGAATTATAGGGAGTTTATCGCCAGATAACCGCTTGGATTGTTTTGTTAGCTGACTAAATAGCGTAAGGGAAAAACAAGGTCATGAACATCTGGCTATTGATGGTAAAACCTTAAGAAGAAGCCATTATAACGTGGATAAAATGACGGCTTTACACCTGCTTTCTGTAATGGCGGTTAACAGTGGTCTGGTGGTTTATCAAAGCCGTTCTGCAGGTAAAAAGACAGTTGTGTCACCCTGGATGCGATGCACTGCCAGAAAGAGACGGTGTCCACATTAAGAAAACAGCAGGCTGACTATGTCATCCAGATTAAAAATAACCAGAAAACACTTTATGAGG
>JANELJ010000131.1 GCA_024511395.1 Gammaproteobacteria bacterium
GGCGCATCCTGAACAGGTCTTCCTGAGGTATTTTTGGCTGTTTCTCTGGCTTCATTTTGGCCTGGAAATTTGCAAGGTAATAAGGCTTATTTTACCAAAAACCTGCAAATTTAACACCCATAATCAAGCAATATTTCCTTATAAATCAATGCTATATATTTTATTCAGGGTGGACTATTTATACCACCAATGCCATTGAGTCAGTAAACAGTGTTATTCGCAAGGCTATTAAGAACCGGCGAGTGTTTCCTAACGATAGGTGATTTATCTGGCTATCCAGTCGGCTTCCAGAAAATGGACAATGCCTATCAGAAATTGGAAAGCTGCTATGAATCGATTTATAATCGAGTTTGAGGAGCAGTTGGCTCCTTATATTTAAATAAGAGCGGATACACAGTTTAATTTACACTGTCGAATTTCCTAGTATTCTGCTATTATAGCCGCCTTCATATTAATGTCCGGCATTTATTGCATCTACTGTTTTATGGTTTAAATGTTTTTAGCTGTAACTCTTTTATTACCCTGAAGTGCTTTATATTGCTAGAAACCAATATAATATTATTTTCTATTGCCGTTGCAGCAATGATTGCATCACCAGCCCTCATATTTGAAGATAGTGCATATTCCTCAACATATATTAGTGCTCTATGACCTATATTTTCAGTAAGTGGTAATATAGAAAACTCAAACTCATTAATAAAATCCTTTACATATTTATGATGTGTCTTATTTTTTGCACCCTGAAGCAACTCCATGTAACTTTGAATAGATAAATATTTATCATTATCTTTTTCAATTAACCTAGCCGCTTTTGCATTTCCTCGCTGAACCCAGATTAAAATATCTGTATCATAAATCATGTCGGGGTTTTCTTAAATTTGCGAGTTCTTCTAATACTGTCTCTTCGGAATCTTTATTCATACCAAAAAATGGATGATCTTTTATTCTTAATTCTGTCTTTTTCCTGCTGGGTTTAATCACACCTTTTATTTTTCCATGATACAAAACCGTAACGGTTTCATTTCGTTCAAGTGCCTTGAGAATATCATTTGTTTTATACCTTAAGTCAACAATTGATGCTTTCATAATCTTTCTCTAATTTGTGAATATGTCTATATATTATAGACATATTCAACATTATCTCAAGCAGTCTCATAGTTCCTATCCATTTATTTATGTAGGCGCTTGTTAGGATAATGCTGTGGTTGAACGTTTTTTTGGTAGTCTTAAGCATGATTGGATATTCAAAATTGCTCAGCCAACTCGTGAGCATATGAAGAAAGATGTTGCAGTTTACATGAGGTATTACAACCTGGAAAGACTGCATTCAGCAAATGGTGATCAGTCACCAATTAACTATGAAAATTCTCTAAAAAAAGTGTCCGGTTGGACTTGACCAGTACAAAAGCCCTAGGATTTAAGACAGGTTTCAGGATTGGTTTCAGTGATGACGTTAGCAGAAGACTGCGATATAGAAGCCATCAGCAGGCTCAGGCTTAAAAGTGGTATTTTTATCGGTACAGGCGATCTCAAGGTTTATGCCTCTTATAGGATTTTGTTATACGCATAAAAAAGGAAGTCATTTCAAGAATTGCATATTTTGCCTGATATGGCAAACAATTCTGAAATGACTTCCTCCGGATAAATCATACTCTCTTACAAAGAGAGACTATATCAGCCTATTTGGTCAGATCCAGTAGCATTTTGTTCATACGACTGACAAAGGTTGCAGGATCTTCAAGCTGACCGCCTTCGCTGAGCAGAGCCTGTTCAAATAACAGTTTGGCCCAGTCATCAAAACGATCACCCTGATCTTCGGTTTTCAGACGTTGAACCAGTGAATGTTCAGGATTGAGTTCCAGAATAGGCTTGTGACCAATAACATCCTGACCGGCCTGTTTTAACAGACGTTCCAGGTTGGCACTCATATCATGTTCACCGGTCACCAGACAGGAAGGTGAATCGGTCAGTCGGTGAGTAATACGGACTTCCTTAACATCATCACCCAGTGATTTAGCCACCTTTTCGATAAAGTCCTTGTACTCTTCCTCAACCTTTTTATGTTGCTTCTTTTCTTCCTCGTCTTCCAGGTCGCCCAGATCCAGTTCACCACGAGCGACCGACTGCAGAAGCTTACCTTCGTATTCAGGCAATGAAGACATTAGGAATTCATCTACCCGGTCAGACAGTAACAGCACTTCCAGACCTTTCTTGCGGAAGACTTCCAGATGCGGACTATGTTTGGCCGCCGCAAAACTGTCTGCCGTAATGTAGTAAATGGCTTTCTGAGCGTTTTTCATACGGGAGATGTAATCATCTAGGGAAACTTCCTGCTCTTCCTTATCATCCAGAGTACTGGAGAAACGCAGCAGTTTGGCAATTTTTTCACGATTGGAAAAGTCCTCTCCCGGACCTTCTTTCATAACGCGGCCAAACTCTTTCCAGAAAGTCTTGTAGTCGTCATGTTTGTTATTGGCTATTTTCTGTAATAACTGCAGAACTTTTTTAACTGAACCGGAGCGGATACCGTCCAGAACTTTAGAGTTTTGCAGTATTTCCCGTGAGACATTTAAGGGCAGCTCATTGGAATCAATAACCCCCTTAACAAAACGCAGGTAGTTAGGCATTAATTTTTCTGTCTCGTCCATAATAAATACTCGACGGACATAAAGCTTAATACCATGTTGGCGTTCACGATCCCATAGGTCGAACGGTGCACGTTTAGGAATAAACAACAGAGAGGTATATTCGTATTTACCTTCTACCTGATTATGAGTCCAGGCCAATGGATCTTCAAAGTCATGGCCTACATGCCTGTAAAATTCCGCGTATTCTTCATCGGTAATTTCACTCTTTGGACGGGCCCACAGGGCAGAAGCATCATTGACTTTTTCATATTCAATGACAGTTTCCTTATCTTTATCCTTTTCATCTTCCTCTTCAGAGGCAACATCTTCCTTGAACATTTCAATAGGTACAGTAATGTGATCAGAGTACTTACGAATAATGCTTCTTAAACGGAAGCCGTCCAGCAGATCTTCATCATCTTTTTTCAGGTGCAGGGTAATTTCAGTGCCGCGGTCTTCTTTTTCAATAGTCTCAATACTGAACTCACCTTCCCCGCTGGATTCCCAGAGTACGCCCTGATCGAATGAGGCGCCAGCACGACGGGTTTTTAAGGTTACCTTATCGGCCACGATAAAGGCGGAATAAAAGCCGACCCCGAACTGACCAATGGCATTGGCATCTTTTTTCTGATCACCGGTCAGAGACTCCAGAAACTGGCGGGTACCGGATTTGGCAATGGTACCAATATTTTCCACCACTTCATCACGTGACATACCAATACCATTATCTGTAATCGTAATGGTTTTGGCATCTTTGTCATAAGTGACCCGGATTCTTAAATTGGTATCATCTTCGTATAACTTACTTTCACTGATCGCTTCAAAGCGAAGCTTGTCTATGGCATCTGAGGCATTTGAAATAAGCTCTCTTAGAAAAATCTCTTTATTGCTGTAAAGAGAATGGATCATCAACTTGAGCAGTTGATTGACCTCAGTCTGAAAGCCCAGTGTTTCCTTATGTGCTTCAACACTCATGCATTTTCCCCTTAGAAATTAGTGTTTCAATATTTAAATTGGGTGGTTTGTTGCTCTTTTTCTTTTTAACTAAAATAGCTAAAAACAATTAAAAAAACTGAATAAAAAAGCAACAAATGGAATAATGATAGAAAAAGTGGGGCTAAATTCAGCCATTTCAAGGCTTTTTATAAGGAAATTTCTGTATCCTGTTCGAATACTTGCCATTAATCAGTTATTATATCCCTCAAATTTATACCCCTATTCAGATAAGGAACCGCCCATGACGCTTAAAACCGTTGCCACCACCCCCTATGATGATCAAAAACCCGGTACATCAGGCCTGAGAAAGAAAGTCAGCCACTTTCAGCAGCCCAATTACCTAGAAAACTTTGTTCAGGCTATTTTTGATTCGATTGGCGATTATCAGGGACAGACTCTGGTTCTGGGCGGTGACGGACGTTATTTTAACCTACAGGCCATACAGATCATCCTGAAAATGGCCGCTGCCAATGGTTTTGGAAAGGTACTGGTTGGTCAGAACGGAATTTTTTCCACCCCGGCTGCTTCAGTAGTTATCCGAAAATATCAGGCTTTCGGCGGTATTATTCTTTCTGCCAGTCATAATCCCGGTGGTCCTGATGAAGATTTCGGCATTAAATACAATACCGGCAACGGCAGCCCCGCACCAGAAAAAATCACTGATACCATTTATGCCCACAGTCAGGTCATTGAACAATATAAAATAATGGAAAACACGGCCGATATTGATCTGAGCCAGCCTGCAACTTTTGATTTAGAGGGTATGCAGATACAGGTGATGGACGCGGTAGCCGATTATGCCCAGCTAATGGCTGATTTATTTGATTTTGATGCCATAAAATCCCTGTTCAGCAATGGCTTCAGCCTGTGTTTTGATGCCATGCATGCAGTTACCGGCCCTTATGCTGTTGAAATTCTTGAAAACCAGCTCGGTGCCGCCAGAGGCTCAGTCATCAATGGTATTCCTAAAACGGATTTTGACGGCGGCCACCCCGATCCCAATCTCGTTCATGCCCATGAACTGGCAGAATTAATGTTTTCTGAAAACGCTCCGGATTTTGGTGCTGCCTCTGACGGTGACGGCGACAGAAACATGATCGTGGGTAATAATATCTTTGTTACCCCCAGTGATTCCCTGGCCATACTGACGGCTAATGCCCATTTAATCCCTGCTTATAAAGACAAGTTATACGGCGTTGCCCGTTCCATGCCCACCAGTCAGGCTGCTGATATGGTAGCAAAAAAAATGGGGCTGGATTGTTATGAAACACCTACCGGCTGGAAATTTTTCGGCAATCTGATGGATGCGGATAAAGTCACCCTGTGCGGAGAAGAAAGTTTCGGCACTGGATCCAATCACATCCGTGAGAAAGACGGTTTATGGGCGGTATTATTCTGGCTCAATATTCTAGCTGTCCGCCAGCAATCGGTCGCCGATATTGTTGATGAACACTGGCTGGAATACGGCCGTAACTATTATTCCCGCCATGACTATGAAGCAGTAGATAGTGATTCTGCCAATCAGTTAATGAGTTTATTAAGAGATAAAGTCACTACCTTAAGCGGCAGCACTTTAGGTTCTCTGACCGTCAGTTATAGTGATGATTTCTGTTATACCGATCCGGTGGATCAAAGCATCAGTGAACATCAGGGAATTCATATTGGTTTTACTGATGGGTCTCGCATGGTCTTTCGTCTCTCCGGTACTGGTACCTCCGGTGCTACTATTCGCATCTATTATGAAAGTCATGAAACCCGTCCTGATAATATGCATCAGGACACGCAGGAAGCCCTGCAGGAGCTTATTCAGTTGTCACTGAGCCTCAGCCAGCTTCAAGAACTGACCGGCCGTAGTGAACCCACTGTAATTACCTGAGGTAAGACACTTATGTTTACAGGCATTGTACAGGGTACCGCTCCAGTTATTGATATTATCGAAAAAGACAATTTCAGGACGCATATTATTGAGCTGGATGATGCTCTGCTGGAAGGCATTGAATGTGGTGCATCCGTGGCCCATAACGGCTGCTGCCTGACCGTTACCCGGATTGACGGCAATCAGCTGGCTTTTGATTTAATGCAGGAAACCCTGAAAGTCACCAACCTGGGTGAGCTGGCCATTGGCGATCGGGTTAATATTGAACGGGCCGCCCGGTTTGGGGATGAAATCGGCGGCCATCAGATGTCCGGACATATTCTGTTTACCGCCAGGGTAAAGGACGTGCTCAAGACTGAGAATAATTGTCAGATTGAGTTTCAGATCCCCGCCCGGTATGGACGATATATATTCAGCAAGGGCTTTATTGGTATTAACGGGATCAGCCTGACTATTGGCGATGTTGACAAGTCCCATAACGATGTCCATTCTTTTAATGTTAATCTTATCCCGGAGACTCTGCAGAGAACAAATATCGGCAGCCGCAAATCCGGTGATCGCATCAATATAGAAATCGATCCACAAACCCAGGCTATTGTGGAAACTGTTGAACGCATTATGGCTGACAGAACTTAATACACTGCATATAAAGAATTAACCCTCTGAACAACTTATATTTAGTTCAACCTGAATAATACCGTTTTAAGCCTGACATCAAGCCAGGTTTAAAGCGGCTGATTGTTCTGGTTTGATAAAATATCCCATCAAACCGGAAATAATTTTGAGCCACAAA
>JANELJ010000132.1 GCA_024511395.1 Gammaproteobacteria bacterium
GCTGTTTCTCTGGCTTCATTCTGGTCTGGAAATTTGCAAGGTAATAAGGCTTATTTTACCAAAAACCTGCAAATTTAACACCCATAATTCGCCAATATTTCCTTATAAATCAATGTGCTATAATTTATTCAGGTCGGACTATTTAGCAAGTGTGGCAGAAATCACAAAAAGTGCAAGTGCCTGAAAAGCCTAGAACTTGCGTTTTAACTGAGAGACATCCCGTACTGCCCCCCTGGACGCAGACGTGGTCATTGTAGCATAGGCCTGCAGAGCCTGGCTGACATGACGCTCCCGCTCAGCAGGCTGCCAGGCTTTATCACCACTGGCCTCCATAGCCGCACGACGCTGCTGCAGTTGTTTATCACTGAGTTTGACACCAATTTTACGGTTAGGGATATCAATCTCAATGATATCACCTTCTTCAATCAGACCAATGGCTCCGCCTTCCGCTGCTTCAGGCGAAGCATGACCAATAGACAGACCTGAAGTACCACCAGAAAAACGTCCATCCGTTAATAAGGCACAAACCTTACCCAGCCCTTTAGACTTCAGATAACTGGTAGGATAAAGCATTTCCTGCATACCAGGTCCACCACGTGGACCTTCGTAACGAATAATAACAACATCACCGGCCTTAATCTGATCATCTAGGATAGCCGCTACTGCAGAATCCTGACTTTCAAAAATACGGGCAGGGCCGCTAAAGCATAAGATGGACTCATCCACACCGGCAGTTTTAACCACACAGCCGTCCACAGCAATATTACCGTAAAGCACCGCCAGACCGCCATCCTGACTATAGGCATGTTCCTTATCACGAATACAACCTTCAGCACGGTCCTCATCCAGATCGGCCCAGCGCTTGTCCTGACTGAAGGCCACCTGGGTAGGCACACCGCCGGGACCGGTGCGGAACATTTCACGCACAGCACTGTCATTGGATACAGCAATGTCATAATGTTTAATGGCATCAGCCATAGTGTCACTGTGGATCATTTTTACATCCGTATTAAGCAGGCCAGCACGGGATAATTCTCCTAAAATAGCCATAACACCGCCGGCACGATGGACATCTTCCATATGATATTTCTGGGTGCTGGGCGCCACTTTACATAAATTAGGCACTTTTCTGGATAAACGGTCAATATCATCCATAGTAAAATTCACTTTACCTTCCTGAGCGGCCGCCAGCAGGTGCAAAATAGTATTAGTAGAACCGCCCATAGCAATATCCAGACTCATGGCATTTTCAAAAGCCTTGAAACTGGCAATATTTCTGGGCAGTACAGAGTCATCGTCCTGTTCATAATAACGTTTAGCCAGATCCACAATGCTCCGACCGGCCTCTAGGAATAATTCCTTACGATCCACATGAGTAGCCAGCAGGGAGCCATTGCCTGGCAAAGACAAACCCAGAGCTTCAGTCAGGCAGTTCATAGAGTTAGCGGTAAACATACCGGAGCAGGAACCGCAGGTTGGGCAGGCTGAACGCTCCATAATATCTGTATCTTCATCACTGACCTTATCATCCACAGCCGACACCATGGCATCCACCAGATCCAGATGTACTTCATGCCCATGCAGGACAACTTTACCAGATTCCATGGGCCCGCCGGATACAAAAATCACCGGTATATTCAGTCTTAAAGCGGCATTAAGCATTCCGGGGGTAATCTTATCGCAGTTGGAAATACACACCAGTGCATCCGCACAATGAGCATTGCACATATATTCCACTGCATCGGATATTACTTCTCTGGACGGCAGGCTGTACAGCATACCGTCATGTCCCATGGCAATACCATCATCCACCGCAATAGTATTAAATTCTTTAGCCACCCCACCGGCTTTTTCAATTTCCCGAGCCACCAGCTGCCCCATATCTTTTAAATGCACATGACCGGGTACAAACTGGGTAAAGGAATTGGCAATAGCAATAATCGGTTTCTGAAAATCATCATCTTTCATACCCGTGGCACGCCATAAAGCCCGGGCGCCCGCCATATTCCTTCCGGCAGTAGTGGTTCTTGAACGATATTGAGGCATAAGAATTCCTTGAAAAAGTCGGCTTAGGTTATTTAGAAAGTCTTATATTATATTCTCTTAACATTAATAAAAACAGTCATGGATAATGTTATGGATATAGAGCAAAAAAATAGTTTTAATAATTCATATTAAGACAGAATCTATATCCATCAAACGCATTGCTTATCCCTTAGAGCTCCAGACGGAAAATTCACTTACATCCCGTTTAGCAGTAAAAATAAAGCTGGCAACAATAAAGCCACTGAAAAACATCAACAGGTTACCAATAATTGCGGTATAGTACAGATCAAAGGGTAAATTCCAGCCCGTAGGCAACAGGCCTTTTTTAGCCAGAATTGTCCATAAGGTAAATAATGCAGTTAAAATCAACCCAACCCAGATGGCTCTGGCATCTCCCCGAACCGTAAAGAAACCCAATAAGTAAATTCCCAGAACACCACCGGAAACCAGAGAGACCAGTATGGTTGCAGTATCCTGCAGGGTTTTGGTCTGGGCATCCATTAATACAATGGCACCAATAATCATTAGCACCGAAGTCAGGGTCGCAATTAATTTGGCCACCATTAAATAATGTTTATCCGTTTTTTCTGTTCTGGAAAATCGGCGGTAAATATCCACAATTGAAACCGTGGAAATTGCATTAATACTGGAGTCCAGTGAAGATATGGCTGCAGCCAGGGCTGCGGCAATAACGATTCCGGCCACACCGGATGGTAAATAATTGTTAATAAAATAAGGCAGGATCTGCTCCGCTTTGCGCTCTCCGTTTAATATTTCGGCCGCAGTTTCAGTTGGAAACACCTGAAAAAACACATACAGTGCCGTTCCCAGAAACATATAAAAAGCCCAGATGAGTAAACTGGAAAAAGCACAGATAAACATAGCTTTTCTAGCTTCATGGTCACTTCTGGATGCACAAAAACGCTGCACTGTATTCTGATTACCGGAATATTCTGTCAGCCAGGCCGTCAGACCAAGGAGCAGCATCATTAAACCTGTTTTTTCCTGCAGGGAAAAACTCCAGTCTACCGGAGTTAAGTGACCATTTTTAAGTTCTGCAAACGTCAGTTTGCCATGCTCACTGGCCACTGAGAAAATCTGTTCGAGACCACCGGGCAGGCTAACAACAATCACTGACAGACAGACAATACCACCCAGTACCAGAACAATAGTCTGCAGCACATCAGTCCAGATCACTGCATCAATACCGCCCACTATGGTATAAACAGCCACAAATACACCGCCCAGAATAATGGACATTTCAGCACTTAAACCGGTCAGTTCATGAATAAGTAATGACAGTAAATAAAGTATTAAGCTGATTCGTACCAGCTGACCAAAAATAAAAGTAACAGCACCATAAACACGGATGGAAGGCCCAAAACGGTACTCCAGATATTCATAAGCGGTAATGGTATTACCACGACGGAAAAAAGGCAGAAAAACATAGGCTGCAATAAACACCACAACCGGCAGCATCAGGTTAGGCAGATAACGCAGCCAGGCCGTTTTATAGGCGTCACCAGGGTAGGCCAGAAAAGTAATAGAACTGATGGATGTGCCCACCAGACTCAGGCCAATGGCCCAGCCTGAAAAAGAACGTCCTCCTACAAAATATTCTTCCGTACTGGTGTTTTTTTTAGAAAAGTACAGGCCGATCCCCATAACAACCAGTAAATACCCCAGCAGGGCCAGACTATCAGCAAAGGATAATGACATAAGCTCTCAATTTTAAACCGGTTAATAATTAAAGTATGGCTGTACCTGTAACAGATCTGTCTAAATTTAAATGAAACAGCACAATCACACCATAAACTTGTTATAATTCTTTTACTTAAACGCTATTATATTCAACATGAACCCGGACAATTCTAACATAAATACCACAGCCAGCTCAGATATTGATTTTGTAAACTGGTTTCGCAATGCGGCTCCTTATATCAATGCCTTTCATGGTAAAACCTTTGTGATTTATTTTAGCGGCAATGTCCTAGCTGATAATGAATTCCCTTCTCTGGTTCATGATATTACCCTGTTAAATTCACTGGGGGTCAAACTGGTACTGGTGCATGGTGCCCGCAGTCAGATTGAAAAAAGACTCAATTCCCAGAATATTCAGTCACATTTTTCTCAGGGATTACGGGTAACAGACAGTGAAACCATGCAGGTCATTAAAGAAGCTTCCGGCTGTATTCGCCTCAATATTGAAGGCTTGTTTACCACCAGTTTACGCTACACTCCAATGGCCGGTTCGCGTATCAATATCGTATCGGGTAATTTTACCATTGCCAAACCCAAGGGTATTATTGACGGTGTGGATTTTCAACATACCGGTGAGATCCGGCGTATTGATACAGACTCTGTTTATAATGCTCTTAATGCCGGTGATGTTATTTTAATGTCTCCGGTCGGCTACTCACCCACCTGTGAGATTTTCAATATAAACGGTGAAGATCTGGCCACAGAAAGCTCCGTTGCCCTAAAAGCCGACAAACTCATTTTTATTGATGACATTAACGGCATCAAAAACTCTGATGGACAACTGATTAATGAATTAACCGGTCAGGATTTAAAACAACTGCTTAAAGATAATACCCATTTGCCGGATGAACTTAAACGTCATTATCAGCGTATTATTTATGCCAGTGAGTCCGGGGTTAAACGGGTACATATTATTGACCGTAATATAGAAGGTGCCTTATTACTGGAACTGTTTACCCAAAATGGCATAGGCACCTTAATCAGCACCGATCAGCTGGAAGATATCCGCCTGGCCAGTATTGAAGATGTTAATGGTATTATTGAGCTGATTTCACCGCTGGAAGAGACCGGATTATTAGTAAAACGATCCAGAGAGCGGCTCGAAACTGAAATTGAAAATTTTTATATTATTAAACGGGAAAATTCCATTATTGGCTGTGGAGCACTTTATCCTTTTAATAAAGAACAGGCTGAACTGGCCTGTATGGCCATTGCACCGGAATACCAGTCTCAGGGGCGTGGTGATAAACTCTTTAACCATATCTGTATGTGTGCCAGAAAATCCGGTCTTAAGGAATTATTTGTACTAACCACACAGGCAACTCACTGGTTTATTGAGCATGGTTTTAAAAAAGGCAGCCTGAAAGATTTACCCAGTGAAAAACAGGCACTGTATAACTATCAGCGTAATTCTGCTGTATTTATAAAAGAGCTTTAATTGTCTGTGAAACCTAATTCCAATAACTCAACCAGCAGCCGGAAAGAAAAAGTCATCCAGCCTTTTTTAAAGTGGGCGGGAAATAAAAAAAGTATTATCCACAAGATAAAACCTCTGTTACCCGCTGGCAAAAGGCTTATTGAACCTTTTTGCGGATCAGCCGCCGTATTTTTAAATACCAGCTATGAAAAGAATCTGATAGCAGACTGCAATGCTGATCTTATTAATATTTATCAGCAATTACAGAAAGACGGTCAGAAGTTTATAGATTATTGTGAAAAATATTTTATTCCTGAAAATAATTCTCCCGAAATATACTACCAGCTCAGAGAAAAATTCAATAACACCAGAAACAAAAAAGTACGCGCAGCTCTGTTTCTGTACTTAAATCGTCATGGCTATAATGGTCTGTGTCGCTATAATAAAAGTGGTGGTTTTAATGTACCCGTTGGACGATACAAAAAAATTACCTTGCCTCGCTCAAGAATGCTTTATTTTATCCACCACGCTCAAAATGCTGAATTTATTATCAATGATTTTGAAACCAGTATTAGAGAATCCAGACAGGGTGATGTCATTTACTGCGATCCACCTTATGTAGCACTTAATGAGAGCAATACGTCTTTTCAATATGAAAAAAATGGTTTTAGCATGGAGCAGCAGGAGCAATTAGCCAAACTGGCTGAAAACGCCGCAAACCGGGGTATTCCAGTATTAATTTCCAATCATTTAACGGATTTCACACGTGAAACTTATAAAAATGGAGAATTAACAGAATTTTCTGTTAGAAGAACAATAAGCTGTAAAGGTGACAAAAGAGTCAAGGCCAGAGAAGTACTCGCCCTATTTCAGTAACGATGGTTAGTTATTTAGCCCAACCTGAACAAATCACAACATATTGATTTATAAGGAAATATTGGCAAATTATAGGTGTTAAATTTGCAGGTTTTTGGTAAAATAAGCCTTATTACCTTGCAAATTTCCAGACCAAAATGAAGCCAGAGAAACAGCCAAAAATACCTCAGGAAGACCTGTTCAGGATGCGCC
>JANELJ010000133.1 GCA_024511395.1 Gammaproteobacteria bacterium
TGGTCTGGAAATTTGCAAGGTAATAAGGCTTATTTTACCAAAAACCTGCAAATTTAACACCCATAATTCGCCAATATTTCCTTATAAATCAATGCGCTATGATTTATTCAGGTCGGACTAGGTAATACTGCGGCCAGCCGTGCGGCTTTATGAAAAGTTAACCGGGCTGCTGGTTTATGAAAATAAGTCTGGCTGGCCACTTCCACGCCAAATATTCCCGAGCCAAACTCCACGATATTCAGATAAACTTCCAGGATCCGCTGTTTACTGACCATTAACTCCAGAATAACCGTTAAGCCGGCTTCCAGTGCCTTACGTATCCAGCTTCTTCCCTCCCAGAAAAACAGATTTTTAATGGTTTGCTGACTAATGGTACTGGCACCTCGGACGGCTTTACCCTGTCCACTGGCAGAAACAACATGTTTAATTGAATTAAAATCAAAGCCCGAATGCCGGGGAAATAACTGATCTTCCGCTGCAATCACAGCTAGTTTCATCGGTTCAGAAATCCTGTCTCCATTAACCCATTGCTATTGTATTATGACCGGAAAATTATTCGGTGGCATGATCTGCCGCTGCAGTTTCCACATCCATACAGGCAGATTAAACAGATTTAAACTGCCGACCAGTATCAATGACAACAGTAATAAAACCGTAAACAGCAGCAACAGTTTTTTTAACAGCCAGTTAAATATAGCTTTAAGTTTCAAATTAAACACCCATTTTTCCGTTTTTTATTCAGCTTTTTTTAGCTTTTCAGCAGCTATTCAGTATACCCCAAAGCACCGTAGAGTGACTGTCTGCAGCTACTGTTTTTACCCTGAATCATGACACAGATATTTCAAATATGAAATTTTTATGACAAAACGCTTACAGGTTCTTTTTGTCATAAATCTGTCACAATTGCTTCCTGTAATGACAACCTGAATTTGTTCATAAATGGAAAAATAAAGATGTTTTCAAGAAAACCTGCTGTAAAACTTATTGCGGCCAATATTCTGGCCACCACCATGATCACTATGGCACAGGCCCGCGATCAGATAAAAATTGTTGGTTCTTCAACCGTTTATCCTTTTGCCAGCTCTGTTGCTGAAGAATTTGGAGCCGCCACTAATAACCCAACTCCTGTAGTTGAGTCCACCGGTTCTGGCGGCGGCATGAAATTATTCTGTAAAGGCAATGGTTTAAATACACCGGATATTACCAATGCCTCACGTAGAATGAAAACCAAAGAGTTTAAACTATGTGACAAAAATGGTGTCACCGATATTACCGAAGCGGTTATTGGTTTTGACGGTATCGCTATCGCACAGAACAAACAGAACCAGCCTTTAAGCATGACCAAAAAACAGTTATTACTAGCGGTTGCTGAACAAGTACCTTCCAAAGACGGTAAGTCTCTGGTTAAAAACCCCTACAAAAACTGGAAGGAAATTGATTCCAGCCTGCCTGACAGAGAAATTATTATTTACGGCCCACCTACCAGTTCCGGTACCCGTGATGCTTTCGAAGACATGATAATGAAAGCATAAACCAAGAAAATGGATGTTTATACGGCTTTGTATAAAAAAGACAAGGTTAAAAACAAGGGCTATAAGAAATATCATAAAGTCAGACAGGACGGTATTTATGTGCCTTCCGGTGAAAATGATAACCTGATTGTTCAGAAACTGGAAAAAAATCCTAAAGCCATTGGTATTTTCGGCTACAGCTTCCTGATGGAAAACGATGACAAAATTGCTGCGGCAAAAGTTGAAGGGGTATTACCTGACCCAGCTACCATTTCCAGCGGTCAATACCCGATTTCACATTCTCTATTTTTCTATATAAAAAATTCTCATAGAAAAGAAGTACCGGCTATCGACAAGTATGTTGAAATGTTTATGCAAGAAGACATGATTGGCCCTGACGGTATTTTATCTGAAATCGGCCTGTTCCCCTTACCGGATGAACGCCGCTCTGCTATCAGAGCCAGTGTTTTAAAACACACTAAACTGACTTTGGACAACCTGGCTAAAAAATAACCTTTTAACCTAAATTAATCAGTTGAAACGTAGCGAGAATGATCAGAGTGCTGGAGATACAAGGGTTTACAGGTTATTTTGGCTTTATTCGTAGTCACTCTACGGGTGAAGTCAAAATATTCTGGAAAGCCTTGTAGATTCAGTGCTATGGACATTCGCAGTAGGTTCAAACTGATTTATTTAGGTTTAAGCCAGCATTGATAATGGATTATCAAAAGCCTTCTTCCCTTATGAGAAGATGGCTTTCCATATTATCGTGAATAAATCTGTTATATAACTGGAGTGTCTCTTGAGACCCTTTGAACTTAAAAAAGACATAGTGGACTAAAAGAAAAAGTTATTCGTTTTCTGCTGGTTTCTGCTGCAGTAGTCTCCATTCTGACCACCTTTGGGGTGCTATTTTCCATCCTGTTTGAAGCCATAGAATTTTTCCAGATGCGCAGCTTCTGGTACTTTATTACCGGAACAAAATGGTCACCCGGTATGGCTGACAGCAAGTTCGGTGCCCTACCTATCTTTTCCAGCACCTTTGTTATTACCATTATTGCCATGTCGGTTGCGCTGCCTATCGGCCTGGGTAGTGCTATATTTTTAAGTGAGTACGCATCCCCTTTTATGCGTGACCACCTGAAACCCCTGCTGGAGATCCTGGCCGGGATCCCAACGGTAGTCTATGGTTTTTTTGCCGCTGCCATTGTCCATTTTTTTGGCCTGTTCGGCATTCATGCTTCTTTTAACAGCGCCCTGGCCAGCGGCGTAGTTATGGGCATTATAAAATTGTCGTAGTAGAAGAAAGCAAAAATGATGAGCTGTATAAAATTATTGAAAAAAGCCTGCTCAAAAAGACCAATGAAGATTTACACCTCTCCAGAGAATACCAGGACATTATGGCCGCCCTGCGCCGACTGGAAAAAATCGCCGACCGGGCACTGAGTATTGCTTCTTTAATGCATTATGCTAAAGTCGGAGGAGAAATCAATAAAGTTCAATTATTAAGTAAGGGTGATAAGTACTGAGGGGAAATGCATTCCGTAAACCCGGATACTGTCATCTGAACTGACAGGAGCAACACTTAATGGCAATTCACTGGTATCCGGGCCATATGCATAAAGCCAATAAAGAAATCAGGGAGACTCTGTCTGCCATTGATCTGATTATTGAAGTACTTGATGCCCGTATTCCCTACAGCAGCCAGAACCCTCTGCTCTCAAGCATCCGTGGTAACAAACCCTACATCAAGGTACTGACCAAAAGTGATCTGGCTGATCCGGACCTGACCCGTCAATGGCAGAACTGGCTAGAACAGGAACAGGGGGTTAAAACCCTGTCCCTGACCACAGAGCATCCCGAACAGATGCGCAAGTTAATTGATCTGTGCAAAAAAATGATGATTAACCGTCCGGGTAAACGGGAACTCATCAATACCATGATTATGGGCATACCCAATGTCGGCAAATCCAGTTTAATTAATATTCTGGCAGGAAAAACCATTGCTAAAACCGGCAATGAACCGGCCGTCACCAAAGCTCAACAGCGTATTAAACTGGAGGGCGGCATCAATCTGCTGGATATGCCCGGGGTATTATGGCCAAAAGTGGAAAACGAGCCCAGTATGTATCGTCTGGCTATTTCCGGAGCCGTAAAAGACACCGCTTTTGAATACGATGATATTGCATTTTTCGCAGCTGAATATTTAATATCAGCCTATCCTAAAGCGCTCATGGAACGCTTTAAACTGGAAACTGTCCCCAATAACGAGCTGGAGCTGATTGAAGCCATTGGCCGCAAACGCGGTTGTCTGCGCGGCGGTGGGCAGGTGGATTTAAACAAAGCCAGCAAGATACTGCTGACTGAACTGCGTGCCGGACAGATTGGGCGTATCAGCCTTGAAACACCCGGAATAATTGAACAGGAACTGATTGCTCTAAAACAGAAGCAAACCGGAAAAGCCGCAAAGAAAAAACGTGGCAGGGCAAACAAAAAAAGAAAATAATAGAGGAAGCCCCTAGGAGCGCGGGCATCCTGCCCGCATTATTTAGGTTAAAGTTTACACATGACTATGATACTGCGCCGGTGTTTTAGAATCCGCTATATTATCGGGCCCGGCCTGAAAAGCCTGTTCCTGGGCATTGAGTATGGCCTGCCAGAAGGCCTGTGCCGTTAGCTGAATATCATCATGGTTCTGCCAGCGGAACAAGCTATTATCCTCAGAACCACTGCTGCCGCAATATCCCAGGTAATTAAAAAACAGCTCTGCCATACGCCTAGTTTCCCAGGGCACCGCTTTACCCTTTTCATGTTCATTAATTTCCTGAGCCAGCTGGTAATGGAATTCCTTAAAATCAATATCCAGATCAAAGCGATCATTAATAATAATACCGCATAAAGGCTCTGACCACTGACGGTGGAAGCGGCAGATACCGCAATTATCACTGATCAGCTCATACACCATGCGTTCGACATTCTTACGCCCCAGATCATCCGGGGTAGTAAAACCGCCCCCGTAAAAGACATAATATTTACCCATTAAAGGCATGGGGCTGCCCATACCGGGAACCCAGTACTGGTTTGGTACCATATGGCCATTGTCGGCATGGGAAAGAAATACCGCCCGTTCCAGTGGTTCCGTGTCCGGATACTGTTCATTTAAGTCATACGCCGCCAGACGAATACCTTTACGAAAAACGGCTGCACGCTCATCAAACAGGATGGCATTAATTAACTTAATAGCAAACTGCGCGTTACGCAGACTATCCTTCACCAGGTCAAATTCTTTAGTATCCGCAGTAAACTGCTGAAACTTCATTTCTGATTTATCAGGAAAACCGAATTTATCCGCCGGGATCAGATCATGCGCAACACATTCCATAATCCATGCCAGGGTACCGCCAATCTGAATTGCGTCCATGCCCATAGCATCCGCATGGTCATTTAATATTTCCGCTGCTCTCTGATCAAAAACACCGCATTGAGGCCCCAGTGCATGGTAGGGTTCATAATCTTTTTTATACTTGCCATTAAGTTTTTTACAAGCTGTAGCGCAGGGCTCACCGCAATGGTCAAAGTTTTTGGTTGCTATGGTTTCTTCATTATATTGTTTCAGATAATGATCAACGATAAAGTCCTTGTGCTGCTTCAGGCGTTCCTCATTACTGGCGGAGGTACTGCGATAGTTAAAGGTCATCAGCATATCGCCAATATTATGCAGGTTGGCACCAAAGGTACCTCCGGTTTTAATTTTGGGATCATAGTAGTATTTTACGGTTGCGGCTTTATCGACCTTCACTCCTTTATCACCAAAATGTTCGGTAAAATAAACGTCCGTATCTCTGGCTTTAGGCTTATAAGGATCCACCCAGTCACCGCCAAACAGACAGCCGACTATATTATGCTGATGAAACAGACGGCTGCCCATACCACCCCGTCCACACCAGTCAACCACTGCAGTAAACTTGCCTTTTTTTACCGTAGTGGAAGCAATAGTGCCTTCATTGGTCAACTCACCGGCCGGCCCAACCACAAAAGCACGTACCCTTTTTTTATCGTATTCATCCGCCCAGCGGTCAAAAATGGCATGCTGCAGCGCATAAATACCAATAACCTCTTCACCGTCATAATCTTCTGAACGGGTTTTATAGCCCTTCCAGACCTGCTGATAATCTTCAAAAGGCTCAAGGCGTACTGATATATTATCACCATCATTATTAAGCAGCAGCACACTGGGTTTTTCACATCGACCCGACAGACAAACGTAATTAACCCCGACATGCTGGAAGGTATATGCGGCACCGCCCATGGAAGAGATATAAAAACTTTCCCATTGCGGACTGTAACCACAGAAAACCATGCGTCTGGAACCCGGTATAGAACTACTGGCTAACAGGCCTTCACCAAAAGTAAATACCTCCGGGTTTTCCTTGTAGCGTTTCCAGCCGTAATCCACCGGACCCAGAATTTTATCTTCTTTGGTAATTTCCTTAACCTGCCACTGGGCCGTATTCAGATCCACCAGCAATTCTTTTTGAATAAAGGGTACAGACATTTATTTTCTCCACTTATTCTTCAATCATAGGTATGTCTTTAAGGATTTTATCATTTCGTTTCAATAGTTTACCCATCAGGATGCAACTCCAATATTAGGTTCTACACCGAACTGATAAAGTCCAGTAGACTTATCCCGTTTAGGATGGGCTCTGCCAGCATTTTCTTTCAGGAAAAAATACGTTCTTTCAAGCACATCCGTTAAT
>JANELJ010000372.1 GCA_024511395.1 Gammaproteobacteria bacterium
TGACCGGTTTCAAGCCATTTATAATAACCGGGCCATTGTCTGGCCATGTCCAGTATCCAGATAGCACTGGTTACAAACCCTGATTGAGTTAATAAACCGCCCATTAGTAACTCAATAAAGGTTTTTGCGCTCCTAAGGGGTAGCGCTTGGGTTAAAAATGTTATGTAATAAAACAGTTCACTGGGGATATTGCTGTATCCTTTGGTGTGCATTGCGGCCTCCAGAAGTTTGTCCCCTTAACTCAGGCCATTTAAAGTTGTACTGAGCAAAGGCACAGGATATAAAACGACAATATATCCAGCCGTGTAATCCACAATAAAATGCTTATGTAGAGCGGTTTAATCGAACGGTACGCCATGAATGGTTAAATCAGTTTTTATTTAATTCTATAGAGCATGCACAGGAAACAGCAACATGCTGGAAATGGAGTTATAATAATGAACGACCCCATACGGCTATCGGTGGAGTACCACCCAGGCAAAAATTGGTTTTAGCCTGTTAGAAAACAATTTAAACCGTCTTATCCACATACCCACAGGCCAGGCCTGTCAGTGAGATAAAACTGAAGGTCTCACCAACAGGCAGACCTATGAATATGTGGATAAGACTTATGCAAAACCTCTATTTATGGATTGCTTTATAAATGGGGGGATTACCAAAAGAGGAGAATAAAGGTGAAGAAATTACTTATTTTCTTGTTTGTTACTATATTTACTATAGGATGCGCAGGTAGAGCTGCTAATCCAGTTATGGTTCATCAATATGGTGATGAAAGAAAATCTTGCAAGGCATTAGAAAGGGAAATTAGCTACATTCATGATGAAATAAACATACTGATGCCACAAACTGAAAAAACTGGAAAGAATGTTGCATTAGGTATTACTGGCGCTATATTTATCGTCCCTCTGTTTTTCATGGATCTAAGTCAAGCTGAACAGATGGAAGTTAATGCGTACCGTCAAAGATATAATCACCTTGTAATACTTGCAGAAGATAAAAACTGTGGATGGGAACGTGAACAGCTCCCTGACTCCAGAGGAGCAGGACAATCTGCTAAAAAATAACTGTTAAACCGGCAATAAACCATCTAAACATTGCTGGTTTTATTTTTAATATTTCCAGCGTAGTAGCGTAGCTCCAGCGTAGTAATTCACACAAATGAACTCAAACCCCCTCGAACTAATCCCTTGTTTTATCAGATATTTAAGAATATACTCAAATCTCCACCAGCTAATTTCAGCTCTTAAAATCCCTCGGTAGCAATACCGTGCCAGTTCGATTCCAGCCCTGGGCACCATTTAAAATCAATAGCTTAGCATATTTCCACATAACCTCAGCATTATACTTTTAGGCCCCAAAAACACCCGTTTAGGCCAAAATCAGTATTTTTCGGGGGGATTACCCTACCAGCCACTCAAATAGGTGCTGCGAGATGCTAACTGACACAAAACGGCACACTTATACTACAGGATAGACTCCGGCGTATTGCTTTATTCAGAAGCCAGGCGTATTTCACTCAATTTCTCTGGCGAAATATGCCGTCATTTTTTTAAAAGGTCACGCTCCCGAATTAACCTGGCCAGTGATTGATATTGCACTCTATCAGCCTTATTGAATCGACAATATCAGCAAATGACTGAGCTTCTTTATACGTGAGCGCCAATTAATCCCACATTGACCTTCTACCCCACCTACTGTAATGCCTGAATTTTTTCGGCACACAGCCAGGGCAGTATATAAGACTGACTTTGTGCCTTTCTTCTCGGTTCATTGAGCACCTGAACCGGAGTTTCATCAGCCCGGATAATGGATTGCTGTAACTGATAATGAATAAGCCTTTGCAGCAGGGGCTGGCTCAGTTGGGCTGTTTTAATGCCGTTATCA
>JANELJ010000016.1 GCA_024511395.1 Gammaproteobacteria bacterium
TGTTATGTAATAAAACAGTTCACCGGGGATATTGCTGTATCCTTTGGTGTGCATTGCGACCTCCAGAAGTTTGTTTTTTCTTACTGAAGGCCGCTTCTTAAAAGATAGCTCTTTTAAGAAGAAGCAGCAATGTTGCCGAATTTTTGTCAACTGTTTTTTACATTTTTTTCCTGTTACGGACTATCGGTTAACTGAGGTAATCAATAAATTTTAAATGATTCTCCTTTTTGGGGGAGCTGAAACTCTAAACTTTAGTCTCCTAAGTGTAAGGCTTATTTTATAAACTTTAAATAAATTTAATAAAATAGTAGGATAAATTGAATATATTTCATAGTTTTTAGCAATCACCTTAAATTAAACCTACTTTAATCAGTTAAAAATTCATTATTATCATTTATTTAAATCCAAGGAGCTCAAATGGTTAGTCTGGAAACCCCGGTATGTGAATTCGGTAAAGATGCAATTGATTTTGCCCTGCCTGATGTGGATGGAAAAATATGGACCCTGCAGGATTGTGCCGGTGAAAAAGGCCTGCTGGTGATGTTTATCTGTAACCACTGCCCCTATGTTAAGGCAATTCGTGAACGCCTGGTGCGTGATACCCGGGAATTAAAGACTTTAGGTATTAATAGCGTTGCTATTATGTCTAATGATCCTGCGCAATACGAAGAAGATTCACCCGAAAATATGAAAAAAGTGGCGCAGCAATACGACTTCCCCTTTCCTTATTTACTGGATGCCACTCAGGCTGTTGCCAAACAGTTTGGAGCCGTCTGTACACCAGACTTTTTTGGTTATAACAAAGATCTGAAATTACAGTATCGCGGACGTCTGGATGCATCCCGTAAAGAGACAGCACTGGAAGATGTAAAACGGGATTTATTCGATGCCATGAAACAGGTGGCTCAGACTGGTCATGGTCCTAAGGAACAGATCCCCAGTATGGGCTGTTCAATCAAGTGGATTGATTGATATTTATCAAGCTGAGATAAACTTATATCAAGTATAAAAAAACTCATCAGCATGCCAAACTGAGAATTGCTTTGTTTGTAACTGGTTGAAAGATAATGGGTATTGTATGTGCAACTATAGCCTTTTCTAATGGTTGGTATAAGTTATTGCTTATGCCAACTATTAAAAAATATAGTTGTACTTTATACCTGATTTCTATTATATTTCGATAATCAATTTTTTAGCGTAAAGTTTATCTTGGTGAAAACATCCCTGAAATATGGATAAAAGATAGCCAAAAATAACCAAAAAAGTTGCTGTCTCATTAAAGATGAGAGACAATGAAGAACTTTACAAAATTTTAATTTAAACGTAATTGTCCGGTATCGGCTTTTCAGAATACTGATAAAGCGGATATTCGAAGCTGTTACAAAATAGAAATTCCTTAATTTCCAGGAGAAACATATGCCAGAACGTAAGGTACTAGCCAATGCTATTCGTGCATTAAGTATGGATGCAGTGCAAAAAGCAAACTCAGGGCACCCCGGTGCACCTATGGGTATGGCTGATATCGCAGAAGTGTTGTGGAATGACTTTATGGCGCACAATCCAGCCAACCCAAAGTGGGTGGATCGTGACCGTTTCATTCTGTCCAATGGCCATGGCTCAATGCTTATCTATTCATTATTACACCTGACTGGTTATGATCTCTCTATCGATGATCTGAAACAGTTCCGTCAGCTGCATTCCAAGACTCCGGGACATCCTGAATACGGTTATGCACCAGGCGTAGAAACTACCACCGGTCCTCTGGGTCAGGGTATTACCAATGGCGTTGGTATGGCCATGGCAGAAAAAACTCTGGCTGCCCAGTTCAACCGTGACGGCCACGATATTGTTGACCATTACACTTATGTGTTTATGGGTGACGGCTGTATGATGGAAGGTATTTCCCATGAAGCCTGTTCTCTGGCTGGTACCTGGGGCCTAGGCAAGCTGATAGCTTACTGGGATGATAACGGCATCTCTATTGACGGTCATGTTGAAGGCTGGTTTACTGATGATACGCCTAAGCGTTTTGAGTCTTATGGCTGGCACGTTATCCGTGATGTGGATGGTCATGATCCAGAAGCTATCCGTAATGCCACTTTAGAAGCCCGTTCGGTTACTGATCGTCCTACCTTAATCTGTACCAAAACCGTTATCGGTATGGGTTCACCCAACCTGTGTGGTACCCATGACTGTCATGGTGCACCTCTGGGTGAAGATGAAATTAAAATGACCCGTGAAAACATTGGCTGGGAATATGAGCCATTCGTTATTCCTGATGATGTTTATAGTGGCTGGGATGCCCGCAGCAAAGGTGCCGAGGCAGAAAATGCCTGGAATGAAAAATTTGCAGCGTATCAGGCTGCCTATCCCGAACTGGCGGCTGAATTTACCCGTCGTATGAACGGTGAACTGCCAGGCAACTGGACTGAAGTAGCCAATGCCTTTGTTAAGCAAAGTGTTGAAAATACTGCAACGATTCCTTCCCGTAAGGCTTCTCAGTTAGCGATTGAAGGTTATGCCAAGGCCTTACCTGAATTTTTAGGTGGTTCTGCTGACCTGTCACCATCCAACCTGACAACCTGGTCTGGTTCGGTTTCCATTATGGATGATCCGGCCGGTAACTATATCAGCTATGGTGTGCGTGAATTCGGTATGTCAGCCATTATGAATGGTGTGACCCTGCACGGCGGTTTCCTGCCTTATGGCGCAACCTTCCTGATGTTCTCGGAATATGCCCGTAATGCTCTGCGTATGGCAGCCTTAATGAAGCTGCGTACCCTGTTCGTTTATACTCACGATTCCATTGGTCTGGGTGAAGACGGTCCGACTCACCAGCCAATTGAGCAGATAGCCACTCTGCGTATGATTCCAAACATGTCTGTCTGGCGTCCGGCCGATGCTGTTGAATCAGCAGTAGCATGGCGTTGTGCCATTGAAAAATCCGATGGCCCAAGCTGTCTGATTTTCTCTCGTCAGAACCTGGATCACCAGGAACGCTCTGATGAAGCTCTGGCTAATATCTCCAAAGGTGGTTATATACTATCTGATTGTGATGGTACTCCGGATGTGGTTCTGATTGCTACTGGTTCTGAAGTGGGTATTACCATGGACGCTTCCAAAGAATTAACCGGCAAGGGCAAAAATGTACGTGTGGTTTCCATGCCATGTACTAATGTCTTTGATGCGCAAAGCGATGACTATAAAGAGTCTGTACTGCCTGCAGCTGTTTCCGCTCGGGTTGCCGTTGAAGCCGGTGTTACCTATGCCTGGGGCGAATATGTCGGTCTTAAGGGCAAGGTTATCGGTATTAACAGCTTCGGTGAATCTGCTCCTGCAGGTGAACTGTTCAAGGAATTCGGCTTTACTGTTGAGAACGTTGTCGCAACGGCTGAATCCATCATGTAAAACATCTACGAGTCGGGCCGCTAAATAGTTTTACCATTCGCGGCCCGAATCGCAATATTGCCAGCTCATGGCAAGTTTATACAAAATTTAAAGATTTAAAATTAGTTAAATATTAGGAGAAATAATAATGACGATTAAAGTCGGTATTAATGGTTTTGGCCGTATCGGTCGTATGGTTTTCCGTGCTGTTTACAACGAATTTGATGATATTGAAATCGTTGGTATTAACGATTTACTGGATGCCGATTACCTAGCATACATGCTGAAATATGACTCAGTACACGGTCGTTTTGCTCATGATGTTGCTTCCGAAGACGGTGCAATGATTGTTGACGGCAAGAAAATCCGTTTAACGGCTGAACGTGATCCAGCTGACCTGAAATGGGGTGATGTTGATGCGGATATCGTTATCGACTGTACTGGTTTCTTCCTGACTGAAGAAAGCTGTCAGAAGCATATTGATGCCGGCGCCAAAAAAGTGGTTCAGTCTGCACCTTCCAAAGACGGCACTCCCATGTTCGTATATGGTGTAAACCACACAGATTATGCAGGTCAGGCCATTGTTTCTGCGGCTTCCTGTACTACTAACTGCCTGGCTCCTGTAGCCAAGGTTCTGAATGACAAGTGGGGCATCAAGCGTGGTCTGATGACTACTGTTCACGCTGCTACTGCCACTCAGAAAACTGTTGACGGCCCATCCATGAAAGACTGGCGCGGTGGTCGTGGTATCCTGGAAAACATTATTCCATCCTCCACAGGTGCTGCTAAAGCAGTTGGCGTTGTATTGCCAGAACTGAATGGCAAACTGACTGGTATGGCTTTCCGTGTACCTACTTCTGACGTATCGGTTGTTGACCTGACAGTTGAACTGGACAAAGATGCTTCCTATGACGACATTTGTGCTGCTATGAAAGAAGCTTCTGAAACAGGTGATATGAGCAAGACTCTGGGTTACACTGATGAAAAAGTCGTTTCTACAGACTTCCGCGGTGTTGGCTTCTCATCTATTTTTGATGCGGGCGCTGGTATTGCACTGGACGGCACTTTTGTTAAAGTCGTTTCCTGGTACGATAACGAGTATGGTTACACCTGTAACATGCTGCGTTTTGTTGAGCACGTTGCTGCCAACTAATTATCAGTAAAGTCAGACAAAGAGCATATCAGGTGAAAACCACCTGTTGTGCTCTTTGCTTTTTATAAAAATACAAATTTCTGTATATTGTATTTATATAACATGTTTTTGTAACCTCAAAGTTATAACTAAAGTATAGTTGGCATTTAAATAGGTTTTAGGCATAAAATACATTTAAATGGTAATTAACCGCTTTTAAACTCATTTGAAAAGAGGACTTCGCATGTCAGTTATTAAAATGACCGATCTTGACCTGTCAGGCAAACGTGTACTTATCCGTCAGGATCTCAATGTACCGATTAAAGACGGTAAAGTCACTTCCGACAAGCGTATCCGTGCTTCTTTGCCAACCATAGAAAAGGCACTTGAAGGCGGAGCCAAAGTCATGATTATGTCTCACCTGGGTCGTCCGATAGAAGGTGAATACTCTGATGAATTTTCCATGGCGCCGGTAGCGGCTCACATGTCCGAACTGATGGGCAGAGAAGTGAAGCTGGTTAAGGATTATCTGGATGGCTTCGATATGGGTGATGCCGATGTGGTATTGCTGGAAAATGTCCGTTTTAATGCCGGTGAAAAGAAAAATGATGAAGTTCTGGCTAAAAAATACGCGGCATTATGTGATGTATTTGTAATGGACGCCTTTGGTACCGCTCACCGCGCACAGGGTTCTACTTATGGCGCGGCACAATATGCGCCGGTTGCCTGTGCAGGTCCTCTACTGGCGGGAGAACTGGATGCCCTGGGTAAAGCCTTGGATAACCCGGCCCGACCAATGGTAGCCATTGTAGGTGGTTCTAAAGTTTCTACCAAGCTAACGGTTCTGGAATCACTGTCTAAGGTGGTTGACCAGCTGATTGTTGGCGGTGGTATTGCCAATACCTTTATTGCAGCCGAAGGTTACAATGTAGGTAAATCTCTATATGAAGAAGACCTGGTTGAAACGGCTAAAGGTCTGAAAGCTGCAGCCATAGAACGTGGTGGTGATATTCCTGTTCCAACTGATGTGGTTTGTGCAAAGGAATTTTCTGAAACAGCAGAAGCTGAACTGAAATCCGTTGAAGATGTAACGGATGATGATATGATTTTTGATATTGGTCCTGACAGTGCTCAGGCTCTGGCTGAAGTACTCAAAAGTGCCGGCACCATTGTCTGGAACGGCCCTGTAGGTGTCTTTGAATTTGACCAGTTTGGTGAAGGCACTAAGGCTATTTCTCTGGCCATTGCAGAATCCCCCGCATTTTCAATTGCCGGCGGTGGTGACACTCTGGCAGCTGTTGATAAATATAATATTGCTGATAAAGTATCCTATATTTCCACGGGCGGCGGTGCGTTTCTGGAATTCCTGGAAGGCAAAAAACTGCCTGCCGTTGCTATTCTGGAAGAACGTGCCAAAGGTTAATTCTCTGTTGTTAAACAAGTATTAACTTCAAGCAGAAAATAGTAACAGCACCTTTACCCGGCGCCTCGTAATACCCTGTTCTGTACTTTGTGTACCCTGAAGGGTAAAAGTCGAGGCGCTGAGTTTACTGATAATGGTCAAAAATGGCCGTTATTTACCAAAGCGGAAGACTGAATGTTTAGACGGACGAAAATTCTGGCCACCTTAGGGCCTGCTACCGATGATCCCAAAGTACTGGATAAGGTCATTGAAGCCGGTGTTGATGTGGTGCGTATTAATTTTTCGCATGGTACCCCTGAAGAACACCTGTCCAGAGCAGAAAAACTACGCTCCAGAGCCCGTTCTTTTGGGCGTCAGGTGGGTGTGCTGGTCGATCTGCAGGGTCCTAAGATACGTATTGAACGCTTTCGTGACGGTCCAATCGAATTAAACGAAGGCGACCAGTTTATATTTGATGCCAATCTGGACATTGCCGAAGGTGATCAAACCCGGGTCGGTATCAGTTATAAAGAACTGGTGGACGATGTTAAACGCGGTGATAATCTGCTGATTGATGACGGACGCCTGGTATTCTGGGTCGATCATGTCGAAGATCACGAAGTGGTCTGCCGGGTGGTTGTAGGCGGTAAACTGTCTGACCGTAAAGGCATCAACTTACAGGGCGGCGGGCTTTCAGCCAGTGCTCTGAGTGATAAAGACAAGGTTGATATAAAGGTAGCCGCGCAGATGGGTGCTGACTATCTAGCTGTTTCTTTTCCAATCTGTGCCGATGATATTCATCTGGCGCGTGAACTGTTTGTGGCGGCCGGCGGTCATGGCGGTATTGTTGCCAAGATTGAACGGGCGGAAGCCCTGGACTGTATAGAAGATATTATTGAAGCGTCCGATGTCATTATGATTGCCCGCGGTGATCTGGGTGTGGAAATAGGTGATGCGGCACTGCCGCCTATTCAGAAACGCTTGATCAGTCTGGGACGTACCATGAACCGTGTAGTGATTACCGCTACGCAGATGATGGAGTCCATGATTGAAAACCAGATCCCGACTCGGGCAGAAGTGTTTGACGTGGCCAATGCGGTACTGGACGGTACCGATGCGGTAATGCTGTCGGCAGAAACCGCGACCGGTAAATTCCCGGACAAAGCCATTGCGGCCATGGACCGGATCTGCCGTGAAGCAGAAAAACAACGCCAGGTGAGTCAGTCTGATCACCGTATTCATACCGAATTTAAATATATTGATGAAGCCATAGCCATGTCCACCATGTATACGGCCAATCATCTTAAGGTAAAAGCCATTGTTGCTTTAACCGAATCCGGCTCAACCACACTGTGGATGTCCCGTATTGGTTCCGGCATCCCGATTTTTGCCTTTACCAGTCATGTGGATACCCGCCGCAAGGTCACTCTGTACCGTGGTGTAGTTCCTGTCAGTTTTGAAATCGGCACCACCGATCATGCAGAACTGAATATAGAAGTGGTCGATGAACTGAAACGCCGCGGTACTGTCAGAGACGGTGATCTGGTCATTATCACCAAGGGTGATCTGGCCGGGGTAATGGGCGGTACCAATGCCATGAAAATTGTCAAAGTCGGGGAGATGGTAGAACCCGATTTTAATGGCTAAGCCGGTAAAAACTGGTAAAATACACGAATCTGATTTTAAACGATTAATTAATAACCCAATAGATGAAGGAGAGCCAAGATGGCCTTGATTTCAATGCGTCAGTTACTGGACTATGCTGCTGAACACAGCTTTGGTCTGCCAGCGTTCAATGTAAATAATATGGAGCAGGTCCATGCTATTATGCAAGCTGCCGATGAAACCGATTCACCAGTGATTATGCAGGGTTCTGCAGGTGCACGTTCTTATGCAGGCGAACCCTTCCTGCGTCATCTGATTTCTGCGGCAGTGGAAATGTACCCCCATATTCCAGTGGTAATGCACCAGGATCACGGTTCTGAGCCAGCAGTATGTCTGCGTTCTATCCAGTCTGGTTTTACCTCCGTTATGATGGATGGTTCTCTGATGGCGGACATGAAGACCCCTTCTACTTTTGAATACAATGTAGAAACCACTCGTGAAGTGGTCAAAATGGCTCATGCCGGCGGTGTTTCTGTTGAAGGTGAGCTGGGTTGTCTGGGTTCTCTGGAAACCGGTATGATGGGTGAAGAAGACGGCCACGGTGCAGAAGGCAAGCTGGACATGGATATGCTGTTAACCGATCCTGAAGAAGCGGCTACTTTTGTTAAGGAAACCGGTGTTGATGCCCTAGCTATTGCCATTGGTACTTCTCATGGTGCCTACAAGTTCACCAAGGAACCAGAAGGTGATGTACTGCGTATTGACCGTATTGTAGAAATTCATAATCGAATTCCTGATACGCACCTAGTCATGCACGGTTCTTCTTCTGTACCTCAGGACTGGCTGGAAATCATCAATAACTACGGTGGTGACATGGATCAGACCTATGGTGTTCCAGTTGATGAAATTGTTGAAGGTATCAAGAACGGCGTACGTAAGGTTAATATTGATACTGATCTGCGTATGGCCTCTACCGGTTCTATTCGTAAGTTCCTGGCTGAAAACCCATCCAACTTCGATCCTCGTAAATTCCTTAAGGCATCTACAGCGGCTATGAAAGACATCTGTAAAGCTCGTTATGAAGCCTTTGGCAGTGCCGGTCATGCATCTAAAATCAAGCCATTACTGCTTGAAACCATGATTGGTCGCTATGAAAGTGGAGAACTGGATCCTAAAATTTCCTAACACGGGATATTATAGACCAAAATTTAGAGCCTTTTTCTGGTATGAAAGATGTTCTAAGCATGAAAGAGGACGGCTTGGCCGTCCTTTTTCTGTTTTAATTAGGATAACAAATTACAGATATTCCTGCTGGAATGTCAGGTAGATAAAGATAAAAACTATGAATAGTAATACAAAGCCAGTCGTTGGTGTGGTTATGGGCAGTAATAGTGACTGGGATGTAATGAAAAATGCTTGTCAGATGCTCAAAGATCTGGGAATTGCATACAAAGCAAAAGTGGTTTCAGCACACCGGACACCGGATTTGCTGTATCAGTATGCAGAACAGGCAAGGGATAGGGGGATAAAATGCATTATTGCCGGAGCCGGTGGTGCAGCGCATTTGCCGGGTATGCTGGCGGCTAAAACTACTATACCGGTGTTGGGTGTACCTGTTAATTCACGCTATTTAAAAGGTATGGATTCGTTATTATCTATAGTACAGATGCCGAAGGGTATTCCGGTGGCAACCTTTGCCATTGGTGAAGCCGGAGCGGCTAATGCCGGTTTGTATGCGGCATCTATTTTATCTGTTACTGATCAGGGTATTGCTGATAAACTACAGGTATTTAGAGATAAACAGGCTGAAGCGGTTTTGAATATGGAGTTACCAGAGTTGTAAAAATTGGGTAATTACCTGGATTATCGTAACAGGGCATGGTGACTGTATTTCCGGGGATGCTCGCACATCCATGTGGCGCTTTATCTCGGCATCTTGCCTCCATAAACCCCAGAAATACAGTCACCATGCCCTGTTACTCTGTAGTTATCTTATAATTTGATATGATGTTCCTTTTCAATCGAGAAAAAAGAATCACAGAAATAAGGAATGAGGAAAAACGATACCATGATACTACCAGGAAAAACATTAGGTATGCTCGGCGGCGGGCAGTTGGGGCGGATGTTTGTTATGGCGGCTCATGCAATGGGCTATCATGTTATTGTCCTTGATCCCGATCCTGACAGTCCGGCGGGTCGGATTGCTGATGAACATATTCATGCCTCCTATTCGGATCAATGGGCACTGGAGCAATTAGCCAATAATTGTGATGCCATTACTACCGAATTTGAAAATATACCTTCAGCCACATTAAAGAAACTGGAGCAGTCGGTTCCGGTACGACCCTCTTCTTCTGCAGTTGAAATTGCCCAGAACCGTATTTCTGAGAAAACCTTTCTGGCCGATAATGGTTTTGAAACAGCTCGTTTTTTCCCCATATATGAAAAGGAAGAACTGGAGTTTGCGCTGTCACAGATTGGCGGAACCGCGATCCTGAAAGTGGCCAGTTTTGGTTATGACGGTAAGGGACAGGTTATTGTCAATAACTTGGAAGAGGCCATTTCCGGGTTTGAGTCCATGGGCTCAGTGCATTGTGTGCTGGAAGAGAAGGTAGATCTGCAGACCGAGGTATCGGTGGTGCTGGCACGCAGTCATGATGGTACTGTTGCTTGTTACCCGGTGGGTGAGAACCATCATGTTAATGGAATTCTGGAATATACGGCAGTCCTCTCCAGCCTGCCCAAGGTATTGCTGGACAGAGCGGTTCGGGATGCCTCGGAGTTTGCAGAAAAGCTGGATTACTGCGGGGTCATGGCGGTTGAGTTTTTCTATACCTGTGATGAGTGCCTACTGATCAATGAAGTGGCCCCCCGGCCGCATAACAGCGGTCATTACACCATTGATGCCTGTAAGACCTCACAGTTTGAGCAGCAGGTGCGTATGCTCTGCGGCCTGCCTGCTGGCAGTGTGGAACTGCTGTCGCCGGTGGTGATGTTTAATATTCTGGGGGATGTCTGGGTCAATGGTGAGCCGGACTGGGAGCAGTTATTATCCAACCCCGATGTTAAGCTGCATCTGTATGGTAAGCGGGAAGCCCGAGCCGGGCGCAAGATGGGGCATTTTACCTGTCTTGGACGCTCCACCACGGAACTGTTGCAGGAAACACGCAGGCTGGCCAATGCCCTGCCTAATCTCTGACTGAACATTAGTCATGTCCTATAGCTTTGAAACCATCGGGATAGTCCATTCCTGTTATAAGGATAAGTTTGCTATCCCGAGGCAGGCCGGACTGGTGATGGCTTCTACCGCCAGCATAGAATTACAGCCCCCTTTTAATGATATAGAAACCACTCGCGGCCTGGAGGATTTTTCTCATCTATGGCTGACTTTTGTCTTTCACCAGCATGTGGGTAAGGGCTGGAATGTTATGGTTAAGCCGCCACGGCTGGACGGTAAACAGCGTTTTGGAGTGTTTGCTACCCGAGCCAGTTTTCGCCCAAACCCTGTTGGCCTGTCACTGGTTGAACTGGACAGTATCGAACAGGACGGCTCCAGAGTGTTGATTCATATTAAAGGTGCGGATTTACTGGATCAGACTCCAATACTCGATATCAAGCCTTATATTCCCTATAGTGACAGCCTGCAGCATGCCAGAGGCGGCTTTACCGATAATATTTACGAATCAATTTTTACCGTAAAATTCAGTCCTCTGGCTGAGCAGCAGACTGAACAGGCCAGTAAAAAGTATCCGCAGATCAGAGAATTTATCAGCCAGTTATTAGGACTGGATCATCGTGCGTATTTTTATAAAAAAATAGATAAAAGTTATGCCACAAAAATATATGATTATGATCTGAAGTGGACAGTAAAAGATAATACTGTTCAGGTCATAAGCCTAGAAACTATTTGTTAATTCCAGCTCACATCATTTGTCCGCATTACTGATTTTTTTAACATGCTTTGGCCGAAAATAATCTTTATTATTATAAAATTCAGGATTACTATTCGCAGAATACCAGCCGGGTACGCCCAGAATGGGTAAGGGGGATAAAGAACGTGAGTCAGCAAGACGATTATGTTTTTTTATGTCATCTCTTAATAAAACATCAAGTGCTTTATACTGCTCAATTTTAGAGAGACTGAAAAAATCGTCTGGTACCGTAAGACAGTAAGCCTTGCCGGTAAAGCCGATAAAAGGCTTAAAGGCTTTTTCATACATGCCGTGGCCGAAAACAAATGCACCCGTGTTTTGTTGGTCACCAGGCAGCCAGCAGGATCGGTTTTTTACAAAAGCCTGCTGCCATTGATGATTTTTTAAACTCTGCAGTAATTGAGTATCTGTACTGGCAATAATGATCCCTGATTCATCCAGATGGGTAATGGCATCACGGGTCGGGGTACGTTTTTTCCCTAGCTGTTTGTGCAGTTCCTGCATATGCAGTTGATTTAAGAAAATTTTGGTTTGGGGAAAAAGGATCCAGATAAAGGCGTTAAATAAATCATGCCAGCTTTGTTCCCGGGTACTGATGATCCCGGTTTTAAATACACGTTCTTCATAGCCCATTTCTGGAAAAGGCAGGGAATCATCCTGGGGTTTCATATCCAGGGTCAGGCCGCTGGCTAGGGTTATGGGGGATTTTAGTAAAGCCATAAGACCGCTGCAGCCGGGCCAGTCAGCCCAGTTAACATCCTGCAGCAGCAGTTTTAAATCTGAAAAGATGGGACTTTTATTGAGAAAGTCAGCATTCCAATGCTGAGTAATATTTTTGGCCATCAGTAAAAGCTTAAGGGTGATTGCTGTCAGGATTATAAAAAAATTATAAAGACTCCGGGCGGGTAATGCCATAGCCCTGAAGATAGTCTATCTGCATAGCAATCAGCTCATTTTTAATGGCATCATTTTCAACGTATTCAGCAATGGTCTGCAGGCCCATAATATGACCGATTGCATTAATGGATTTTACCATTGCACGATCAATGGGATCTTCAAGTATGTCTTTAATAAAACTGCCGTCAATTTTCAGGTAATTAACCGGCAGGTTTTTAAAATAGGCAAAAGATGACATACAGGTATCAAAATCATCCAGGGCAAACAGGAAGCCCTTGCTGTTCAGTTTGTGTATAAAATCAATAGCCTGTTCAAGATGAGTAATAGCAGCACTTTCTGTAATCTCAAAACAGATATGCTGGGGATTAATTCTATAATGTTTTTGCTGGTTGATAATAAAGTCATACAGTGATGTTTCACCAATACTTTGGCCTGACAGGTTAATTGAGCAGATACAGACCTGTTCTGAACCTGTAATGGAATGAGAGGCAATGGCCTTAAAGCTGTTTTTAATTACCCAGAAGTCAATTTCAAGCATTAGATTGTAGCGTTCTGCAGCCGGCAGGAAAGCGCCAGGCATAATAATACTGCCGTCTTTATCCTGCATCAGGATTAAAATTTCAAAATGCTGCTGATCAGCAGCTGAAGGTACGGAGGGCATAATGACCTGTTTGTATAATATCAGACGATCGTCTTCCAGCGCGCTGCGAATTTCAGATACCCAGCGCATCTCGCCATGGCGCTGTGCGGTTTCTGTATCATCCGGCTCTATAACATGAACCCGGTTACGCCCCTTTTCCTTGGCAATATAACAGGCGGAATCAATATCACTGAGGATCTGCTGTACTGACTTACTATCCTGAGTAATTGCAGATATACCGATACTGACATCAATGCTGAATATTTTATCATCCCAGAGAAAGCGAAAGTCCTTAACGGCGAGGCACAACTTCTGACCCAGTTCTGTAGCGCGTTCCAAGGTATCGTGTTTGCGGATATTATCTGTAAGCAGATGGGCAATCAGCTTGAGCATTTCATCACCGGTCAGATGTCCGCAGGTATCATTAACCAGTTTAAACTGGTCAAGATCCAGGTAACAGGCAACATGGACAGAATTTTCATTCTGAGCAGATTCCAGTGCTTCAGTCATTTTCTGTTCAAAAGAATAACGGTTTAACAGGCCAGTGAGTGAATCATGCCGGGCCAGAAAATTCATCTTGTTTTTTATTCTCTGGGTTTCAGTCACATCACGAAAAATTGTGACCGAACCCGTTATTTCCTGTTTATCGTTGACAATGGGATAAGCTGAGTATTTAACCGGGAAAGATGTGCCGTCACTGCGCCAGAATACTTCGTTCTCAATATGTCTGGGAGTGTTAGTATGAAATGCCTGATAGACAGGACATTCATGTGATGGATAGGGTGTTCCATCCTTATGTGTATGGTGGGTCAGAGTGTGCATTTTCTGTCCCAGTAGATCGTCCAGAGAAAAACCAAACATTTTAAGTGCAGCACGGTTGGCAAATGTGCACAGGCCATTAATATCGACACCGTAAATCCCTTCACCGGTAGATTCCAGCAACAGGCTCATGGATTCATTGACCTTACCCAGTTCTGTCGTGTACTGTTTCAGCTGCTGCTGAGAGTGCTGGTGCTGCTGTAATTCATAATAGCGGATAGCGTATTCAATATCCCGTACCACTTCTTCCAGCAGGCTGACAATATCCTTACTGAAAAAACACCAATAACCTGCTGGTTTCTGAATACTGGCAGAGCGGCTACGGCATGTATATTTTCGACCCGTGCATCCTGATACTGATGGCGGGTTTCAGGGTGATTCAGGTAATCATTAATAATGACAATTTTTTTATGCAGAACAGCTTTGACAGCGGGTTTGGCAGGATTACTCTGATTGAGGGCATTCGGGTTAAGTGTAAAATCCAGTTTGTGCAGACAGTCCCTGCTTTTACCTGAACTGGCAACAATGTCCAGTCTGGATTCAGTGTTATTGACCAAGCCAACCCATGCTAGGGTCAAATGAACCTGGGCCGTGGCAATCTGGCATATTTTTTCAAATAACTTTTGCTTGTCATTAAACTGAATAATACGTATACGTCAAAACTTCCCACATTGACGGATCATGCCACTTTATTTAAAGGCTGAATTTTTTCAGTTAAATTCCATGGCATGAATTGCTCTAATGCTTCCTCATCATAATGCCTGCCAAG
>JANELJ010000373.1 GCA_024511395.1 Gammaproteobacteria bacterium
GGGCTATTAAATGTCCGGACCCGGTATTGCGCTTAATTGATAATACGCCCTGGCGAAAGAATACACCCATTACTGCCGGAAGAATACGAATGGGACTGATAAGGTATTTTTCGCAGGTTAGAGTCAGGGACTGGTGGGATAGTAAGTCCCAAAAATTCCACCCGCCGGATACGGATATTTTAAGGCGATTTGAAGATTTGTTATAAAAACAATTTCAAAACAGCTGGTTACAAACAAATTGTTAAAGAACGTATGAGTGAAACAGGACTCTCAAGGGTGAGCTGTCGCTCTAAACTTTAGTCGCACTAATTACTATGTGATAATTATCACTGCCACTATCAATGGTTCAGCCTATAATCTTCCACAATTAATTTAATATTAAATAAGCAGGAGACAATAATAATGTATGAAATGCATATTACTTTAAACGGCAGTTTTAGTCAGGTTAAAGAAAAAGTTCTGGTTACTCTGGTGGAAGAACAACTGGGTGTCGTTAGTGAAGTTGATGTTCAGGCAACCATGAAGAAAAAACTGGATGTCAGCATTCCTGCTTATCAGATCCTTGGTGCCTGCAATCCCAAACTGGCACTACAGATTATTGAAGCGGATCCCAATGCTGGTAATTTATTACCCTGTAATTTTATTCTGCGTGAAGCAGAGGCTAATCATGTAGTTGTCAGCTTTATGGATCCTGTTACTGTATTAGGACTGGCAGATTCAGAAACAATTAATACCATTGCCCATGTTGCCAGAGAAAAGATACAGCGTGTTTTAGATAAGCTTGCCTGAAACTCCAAGCCAGATATCATTTAACGTTTTATTTACTGCTCTGTATTCTGGTAAAAATGATAGGTATTTCTACCCTGCTGTTTTGAACGATACATGGCGGCATCCGATTTTTTTATTAATTCTTCCGGATCTTCAGAATCGTCAGGCAACAGGCTAATGCCAATACTGGATGTTATAAATAATTCATGAGTATTGATATTAACGGATTGCTGTAAAGAGTGGTTGAGTTTTTCAGCCACTTTTTTTACATCTTCAATACTGCTTACTGATTCCATAATAATAAATTCATCGCCGCCAATTCTTACAACCGTATCCATGGCCCAAACACTGTCCAGCAGACGTTTAGCCACTGATTTCAGTACTTTATCACCAGCATTATGACCCAAGCTATCATTAATTTCCTTAAACTTATCCAGGTCAATATATAATAAGGCGGTGCATTTTTTTATCTGCTTGATTTTCTTAATAGACTGTTTCAGACGATCCAGCAGCAAAATACGGTTAGGCAAACCAGTCAGAGGCTCATGATGAGCAAGGCGTTGCAAAGACCGCTGGTTTTTCAGCATTTTCTGCCTGGACAGTTCACGTTGGGTAACATCAACCAGTACGCCCTGATAATAAGCAATATTACCATGTTCATTAAACACACAGGTAGAAGAATCATCCACCCATTTCACCATTCCGCTTTTTGTGATCAAACGGTAAGGTTTATGCAAAAACTGCATACTACCACATTGCTACAATCATTGTCGATTCTGGCAACAGATAATGATCAGCGTATGCGCAAGTCTTCGAGATCTGCTCGAAGCCTATGGTATGCAATGCTCTGTGGCAGAAAATGGTCAGCAGGTTCTGGAACTGATCAATCACAGTCATTATGATCTGATTTTACTGGATCTGAACCTGACCATGGTGAACAATTTGCAGTTATTGCGTAAAGTACATAGTCCACCCTGAATAAAACATATGGCATTGATTTATAAATAAATATTGCTTGATTATGGGTGTTAAATTTGCAGGTTTTTGGTAAAATAAGCCTTATTACCTTGCAAATTTCCAGACCAAAATGAAGCCA
>JANELJ010000134.1 GCA_024511395.1 Gammaproteobacteria bacterium
CTAATTATGGAGTTACATCCTGATGGGTAAACTATTGAAACGAAATGATAAAATCCTAAAGACATACCTGTGAGCACCGGCTAATATCCATATGGTGGAAAACCACCATATAATCTATTATTTTCTCTAATTTTTCTTTTCCCTGTACCATTCATAATATTAACAGCCTGTAATAGGGACAGGAGTCCCTGTGGTATTGGCCTGCATAACTATAATCATTGATGTTCCTTAGTCGAATAAACACTTAATGTTACTTACAGGTGTTAAAGACCATCGTTTGAGAATATGATCGTCTAAAATTTAGTATTCTAAAAATTAACGTTCAAAAGTTGTGCAGGCTCTTTTTTATTAACAGAATAAATAGCTTCTGTAACATAGAACATCCCAGCTCCACAACCATACTGGTTTACTTTCTTCCAGATTGTTTTCTCCCGTTTAAACATTTTAAATTCTGATATCTCGGGTATAATTAAACTTTTTCAGGTTAAACTCGATGAGCCGGTTAGACAATACTTTTGGTCAGCAACAGGTCACTTCCCAACAGCGTGAGCAGAAAATCCGCCGGGTATTTAAGCTGGTCGCTTCCCGTTATGACTTAATGAATGATTTTATGAGTTTTGGTACTCACCGGATCTGGAAAAGAGTATTTGTTCAGCATGTAGATGCTAAATCAACGGATATTATTATTGATCTGGCCGGCGGTACTGGTGATATCGCCCGGCAACTCAAACAAAAAGGTGCGTATGTTGTTGTTGCCGATCCCAGTATGGAGATGATGACAGAAGGGCAGAAATCTCATACTGAAAAACTTCTCAATATTGCCGCAACTGGCGAACAGTTACCTTTTGCCAGTGCCAGTATTGAGAAGCTGACCATCTCTTTTGGTATAAGAAATATGACCAGCATCAGTGATGCCCTGGCGGAGATTTTCCGGGTGCTTAAACCGGGTGGACAGTTTTACTGTCTGGAATTTTCCAAAGTAATGATGCCTTTACGGCCATTTTATAATTTATACAATCGTTATATTATCCCCAGACTTGGAGCAATGGTGGCCCGGCAGCCGGAAGCTTACCAATATCTGATTGAATCCATTGAGCGTTTTCCCGATCAGAAAGAAATGAAACAATTGATAGAGCAGGCGGGTTTCAGCCAGGTACATTACCGTAACCTGTTCTTTGGTATTGCCTGTATTCATATGGCGACCAAACCGGCTGAGTCAGACAGTAAACAACAGAATGTTTAAACTGCAATGAATACCAGTCCCGGTCCGTTTGATTTAAGGTTGTATTATAAGGATAAGGTTTATAACTGTTCTGAACTGCGGTACATGGCCGCTCAGCAATTTGCAGCGGAAGTTCCTGTACTGTCTGTAGAAGCAGAAAATGTTTTCTCCACGCTTCTTGCTTTGCTACAGGGCTATACCGGGCAGCAATGTGTCTTTCCTGTTCCGAAGCATATCACCCGGACACAGGCAGCCGGCATATTATCTCAGCCTGAGAATGCCAACCACTCGTTAATTCCTGAGGGTACCGCATTAGTTGTGGCGACCAGCGGCAGTCAGGCAGAGCCAAAAATAGCCTTAATATCATTCAACAATATTCGGACTCATTGCCGGAGCTTTTCGGCTCAGGTGGCCGTAAGTTCGGATTCGCTTTGGTTAAACTGTCTGCCTTTAAGCCATATTGCCGGTTTAATGATTGTTTATCGTTGTGCTCTGGGACAGGCCTGTATGCTTCTGCATCAGGGCTTTAATGCACAGCAGGTCTGGCAGGATATGTTTGAGTATCCTGTCACTCATATTTCCCTGGTGCCGGCCATGCTGGCTCAGTTGCTGGATATTCAGGATCGTTTGCATATTCACGATCTACCAGATACTTTAGGCTATGTGATAGTAGGTGGTGATCGACTTTCTACTTCTCTATACCAGCGGGCTTCAGCGCATGGCTGGCCGCTGCTTATCAGCTATGGTATGACCGAGGCCACATCCACTATTGCTCTGGGTAAAAAACTGGATAAGCTTTTGCCGCTCAAGGGATTTAAACTGCGCACTGATAATAACAATAATCTCTATATTAAGGGTAATATGGTGTTTAGTCATTATCTGCATAAAGAGCCATCAGCCCATGAAGAGCCTTTAGCTCATAAAACGCCTCATGAGCATTCTTCCTGTTTTGACAATGGCTGGTTTAAAACTTCAGATAAAGTAATTATCGAACAGGGTCAACTGACTATTATCGGGCGTAATGATTATATGATTATTTTCGGTGGGGAAAATTTAGCTCCGCAAGCCATTGAAATTATGCTGCTTAAAGCTCCCATGATCACAGATATAGCAGTAGGTAGTATCAAGCATGATACCTGGGGTCAATCCATTGTTGCGCTGATCGAAAAATCCCTTAGTGACATGGAACGAGAAAACTTTAAAATATGGCTTAAAAAAAATATCCGTTCAGCCTGTCGACCCCGTTTATTTATTCCGGTATCCGGTATTCCCAGAACTGAACTGGGTAAAATTAACCGTAGGCGCGTTCAGTCAATAATTAATTCTAAATATCCTTGATAAAAACCGTATTATTATCTATCCTTAAAATATAAGAACGATAATAATTCCATATTAAGGAAAATATAATGACTAAATACTATATAGTCATTTTTGTCGGTATTCTGCTAGCCTTTTTTCAACTGCTTCCAGTCCAGTCTGCTTCTGCTCAGTCCAAATGTCTTTTTGTGTCTTCCTATCATCAGGGATATGCTTGGTCAGATCGGGTAGAGAAAGGCCTGCGTAATGTCCTGAAGGGCAAATGTGAACTCAGACAGTTTAATATGGATACTAAACACAGGAAAACAGAGCAGGATAAACAAAAGGCAGCGACTCAGGCTTATGAACTGATTAAGCAATGGCAGCCAGATATTGTGATTACTGCAGATGATAATGCTGCCCGCTACCTGGTCCAGCCTTATTTGAAAAATACGGATATTCCAGTGGTATTAACTGGAGTGTAAAAGAATACGCTTTTCCTTATGCTAATGCGACCGGCATGGTTGAAGTGGCGCCAATCCGCCCTATGATAAAAAAATCCCTGGAACTGACTAATGCCAAGACGGCTTTCTACCTTGGTGCAAACACGACCACTGAAAAGAAAAATCTTAAGCGCTTTAAAGAACTGGTATTACAGAAGGGATTGAAGCTTAACTTTAAACTGGTTGATAACATGAAACAATGGCTGGCAGCTTATGAAGAAGTTCAGCAAAGCGATCTGCTTATTATCGGCAGTTATGCCGGTATTAGTAACTGGAACCAGGAGCATGCGGTTCGGAAACTGCGTATGATATCCAGAAAACTGAGTGTTACCAGCCATGAGTGGATGATGCCGGTCAGTATGCTGGGTTTTACCAAAATACCGGAAGAACAGGGGGAGTGGGCTGGTAAAACAGCCCTGGCTATTTTATCCGGGACAGAAATTAGTAGAATTCCAGTTATAGCCAATCGTAAGTGGGACTTATGGATTAATCCTGAACTGCTTAAATACGCTGGCGTAAGTCTGCCTGCCTCGCTTAAAAAACGGGCAAAAAGGATAGAATGAATCTCCCAGTCAAACCTTTTCTTATTATTACCTTAATACTGGTGTTCTTCTCAACGCTGATTATCAGTAGTTATTTGAATCTGGGTAAAAAAAAGCTGAACCTGTTAACGGAAGAATTATTCAAGCGTTATCACTTTCTTGAAAGCGTTCTGTTTCAGAACTGGGTGGATGAGTCCAGCCTGCTTGAATTTGAGTAGGGGATTCGTAAAGTGGGATGGCCAGGTTATAACGTATACAGCAGTAGAGAAAAACTGTCCCTCCCGAAATTTTCTTGGTCGCAGTGGTTATCTCCCTGTTAGTTTTATAGAACCCTTATCACCTGACAATGTATTTATAATGGGACAGAATATGCTGGAATATTCTGTTTATAAAATATATGCTAGGGAAGTTGTTGAAGAAGGTAAAATCAGTCTGTTTCGTTTTGATAATCAGCTGGGACATAATCACAAGTGCCTGACATTATTACAGGCAACCTATTATGGATTTATACTGCCGGAATTAGGAAAAGACAGACAGTTGCAATTTGATGGTTTTTTTCTGTTACTACTGGATATGGATAAAATTCTGGAGGTCATTGCATTTACACAGAAAAAATATCAGCTTCAGATTATTGAGCAGCCAGCAGAGTAACAAAGCAACCAGTTATTATCATTTGATAAAGTGGTTTTAAGTCGGAGTTTTTTTATTCCTGATGCGGGTGTTGGTATTAAAGCCTCTCAGACACTGTCTATTACTGAGCTGGTGCATGTTCGTCAATGGTTATATGCCTCTGTTATTACCTTCCTTATAGGCCTGTTTTTTATTTATCGAGAAAATCAGCTGCAGGCCAGAAAAAAAATAAAAGAAACCAATGATAAATTAAAACAGACACGGATTTATGCAGAACATACCTTATCAGCCATGACTGATGGTGTCATATTAATTGATGAAAAGAGTAATGTTCAACTGCTAAACCCTAAACCCTAAACCCTAAACCCTAAACCCTAAAGCCGAAAGTCTGACAGGGTTTCATAATAAAGAGGCTACGGGTAAACCTCTGAATAGTATTCTCAGCCTGTATAAGGACGATCCGTCTGCTCCTGTGGATGTTTATAATCTACTGATTGAAGAAGATAGTTTAACCCGGACGATTAATCTAAATCTGATAAGCACTGATAAAACAAATACAATTCTTGAAGTTAAAGTGACCAGAGTTAATCCATTATCTGAACAATCAGGACAGGTTATTGTTTTAAGGGATGTCAGTCTGGAACAGGAGTTAACGGATGAACTAACCTATCAGGCAACTCATGATAACCTTACGGGGCTTTATAACCGTATGGCGTTTGAAAATCAGGTTAAAACTGCTTTAGTGGATAATATCTCCAACCACAGAGAACATACGGCTTTATACCTTGACCTGGATCATTTTAAACTGGTTAATGATACCTGTGGTCATGCGGCGGGTGACGAGCTGCTAAAAATAGTTTCGGGTATTTTACGCACAGAGTTAAGAGATCAGGATTTTCTTGCCCGTCTTGGAGGTGATGAATTCGGGGTGTTATTCTGGGGAATGCTGGTAAGCTCTGCCAGGGAAATAGCAGAACGTCTGCTCAATACTATCCGCAATTTTCGTTTTGAATGGGAGGGTAAAATTTTTGATACGCGAGCCTGTATTGATCTTTCAAAAGTGAATACAGAAACTGGTACCCTGAAAAATGTCATGATGGCCGTTGATCTTGCCTGCCTCAGATTCATGCAGCACTGGAACAGGACCGATATGAATTATTTTTTCAGCCAATTCGTCCCGTGTTTAATAATCCCGAATTGCAACCCATGCGGGAAATCCTGATCCGTATGAGAGATAAGAATGGTCAGTTAATATTACCCACACACTTTATTCCCCCGGCAGAACGCTATGATGTAATGAATAAAATTGATCACTGGGTCATTAAAAATCTGATTGACTTTTTAAATGCCGGTAAGGATACTTATAATAACGGTTATAGTATTAATCTCTCAGGTCAGTCACTGACGGAACCGAAAATGCCCGGTTATATTGAAGCCCTGCTGGCTTCTTCTGATGTTCCGGCAGAAAAAATCTGTTTTGAAATAACAGAGACGGCGGCAATTGCCAACCTCAATGCGGCCAGAAACTTTATTAAGCGGATGCATAAGCTGGGCTGCCATATACTGCTGGATGATTTTGGTTCTGGCCTCAGTTCCTTTGCCTATCTAAAAGCCCTACCTATTGACTACATAAAAATTGACGGTCGGTTTATACAGAGTATTGCAAACGATCCTGTGGATGAAGCCATGGTGCGTATGATCCATGAGATTGCCCAGGTTATGCATATTAAAACCATTGCTGAGTTTGTTGAAACCGAGGAATCGTTTGAAATAGTAAGAAAAATCGGTATTGACTATATTCAGGGCTACCTGATTGCCAGACCGGAACCCTTATAAATATCTTCCATCCCTTCTGTTAAGGTTTGATCCGCTGCTCTGCAGTATTATTATCAATCTGTAAATTGCCATCCTCAAGATAGATGGTCAGATAGTTCCATTGATTGATCACATAACGGATCGCCACACCCAGCTTGCTGTC
>JANELJ010000374.1 GCA_024511395.1 Gammaproteobacteria bacterium
CTTTTGTGGCTCAAAATTATTTCCGGTTTGATGGGGTCTTTTATCAAACCGGGGCAATCAGCTGCTTTAAACCTGGCTTGATGTCAGGCTTAAAACGGTATTATTCAGGTTGAACTAATTAACTATTTAAAAAAAACCGACTATAATAATAGGTTGTATTAGTTGTTTATTATCCGGTTCTGGGCCGGTATATGTGAACCGGCAACAAAAACCTGAATAAAAAGATAAAAACTAAACCACCGGTGATCTGAAGGATAATTTTGAAACACCTCATCAGCAGTTTATTACTGTGTTTTGTTCTAATCAGCCAATCGCTTGCAGGCAGTTATTATAAAAATAATGACTGGCGCGATCTGCCGTTTGTAGAAATGATGGCGGCCATGATCAGGGCAATGAATGATATTATGGGTGGCGGCGGTAATAATTATTACTCAAGCCTGTACGGTATACCTTATTCACCCGGTTTTATGCCGGGGATGGGTAACAGCCTTTATAGTATGAATAATTTCCCGATGACTTCAAACCTGCCGGTCAATAATTTTACTAACAGCTTCAGTGATAATTTTCCCGCCGGGAAGAATACCAGCAGTAGTAATTACAATAACACATACAACAGCAAGGGTAATTTCTGGGATCTGAACAGTAAAAATACGGCATCCGGCACCCCGCAGACAGGCAATTATCAGCAGCAGAATAGCAATAATATGAATGGGATCTGGCAGTCTCAGACAGGTAATGTGATAGCCATTTACAATAATAACCGGTTTATCTGGTCTGACGGCAACACACGTAATATTGCCGGGCGATTACTAGTTAAGAATAATATACTCTATGCCTATATTCCAGCCCATAAAACCACCCTGCAGTTTCAGTTTTACCGTGAACCCAATAAATTTATTGTAAAAGACAGAAATGCCAGGGTATATATTTTCAAAAGAATTCATTAAAAATTTACTGAATTGCTTTTTACTGAATTACTTGTGTTAATTACAAACCGGCTTTTTTTACCGTCCGGCTAACCGTGCTGTAGTGTACCCCGAAATGTGAACCGATTTGATCCAGGGTATAGTTGCCAGTCTCATAGGCTTTGACCATAGCTACCTTGATATTTTTGAAGCGTTTGCCAAAATCCGTTAATGGTTTTACTTTTTTAGACTTTCTCTGTCTGACCCTGTCCATAATTTTGCCGGTAGCCAGCTGCTTTTTCCATTTATTAACAAAGGCATCACTGCCCAGCAGGATCTGCGCCTTTACCTGTGCCATCAGGTCAAAATCCTTATCGGTATTTTCAAGTGATTTTTGCAGGGCAGTACGAGCACGTTTGGGCTGTTTACCGAAATGGGACAGGACTTCATCCACCTTAAGCCATTCCGGTGCCTCGGTTATACCAATGGTTGCCTGGTAACTGCTCCATTTCCATTTGTCCAGCTTGCGTGCCTTACGTTTGAGCAGGGGCATCAGCAGCACATATTTAAGGACATCCTCAAATGAATGTTTAGCTTCAACCAGTATGGCCTTAAAGCGGCCATGAAAAATATTCCCGGTGGTTTCATATTTGGCATTATAGCGCTGAGTATAGACACCGTTTAACTGTCTCATGCCTCTGGAGAGATTTGGCTTAGGGGTTTTTATAAACAATTGGTATGAGTCCGGCATAAGATTATAAGCAAAAACTTCCCAGTGCATACGTTTAACCACGTCCTGCAATACAGTCAGGAATTCCTGACGATCTTTAGTGTCTTTAAAAACCGTCTCACCCGGGGCAGCTTTTGAAGAAATAAAATAATATGCGCCTGAATACTCTATTCGTACTGGCCTTGCCATAACTACACCTTTTAACCTTTATCTTTCAATACTTA
>JANELJ010000135.1 GCA_024511395.1 Gammaproteobacteria bacterium
CAGGCAATCTTATCACAACTCTGGCTCCGCCCTGCGGCGCATTTTCTGCCAGAATAGAACCGCCATGTTCTTCAATAATCTTTTTCACAATAGCCAGCCCCAGTCCCGTCCCCTTGGGCTTATTGGTTACATAAGGGTCAAAGATATTGGCCAGCATATCCTCCGGGAAACCGGGGCCGTTATCCGTCAGTTCCAGTATGCACCAGTTTTGTTTGTTCAGTTCTTCCAGATGGATTTTAACTTGCAGAATAATTTTTTCATTATCCCCGGCGGCTTCCATGGCATTTTTAATCAGATTATGAAAAACCTGCCGCAAACGCCCCTGATCCACTTCCACTAGAGTACCGCCAATCCCCAGTTCCTGTTTTATGGTCAGTTTATCGCTGCCGCGGTACAAATCAACCACTTCCATCAATAAACTTTCAATATCCAGGGTCTGCATTTTCAGTTCGGGCATTTTAGCGTATTCTGAAAAGGCTTTAACCATTTCTTTCATACTGTCCACCTGATGAATAATAGTGGAGGTCAGTCGGTCCATGGTTTCAGCATCTTTTTCATCCATGGTTTTCAGGTATTTATGACGAATGCGCTCAGCCGATAACTGAATAGGCGTTAGTGGATTTTTAATCTCATGAGCCAGACGGCGGGCCACTTCGCCCCAAGCCGCATCTCTCTGGGCCTGCACCAGTGAAGTGACATTTTCTATAACAATCACATAGCCGCCATCAGCCAGAGCTGTGCCTCGGCAGAGCAGGGTTTTACGGCCATCGGCTTCTATCAGGGTGATTTCTTCGCTCCAGTGTTTTACCCGGTTCTGCACAGAGCTCATTATCCAGCGCACCAAGGATTCCAGTTCTGGCTTATCTCTGGCCAGCTGAAACAGGGACTGGCCCAGATATTCATTGACATTAATACCCAGAATCACACTGGCTTCAGGATTACTGGTGCGGATCTCCTTGTTTTCTGAGAGACTGATAATTCCAGAAGACAGGTTGCTTAGCACCACTTCCAGGTAGTCCCGCTGACGTTTGGCCTGTTCATGACTTTCTTCCAGAGCATTATGGGTCTGGGACAAACGGCGCATCATTTTATTAAATGACTGGATTAACAGGCCAAAATCATCATCATTTAACAGAGGAATGGGCTTGTGGTACTCACCTTCCGCCACCGCCTTGGTGCCTTCGGCCAGATCGCGGATAGGTTCGGCAATACGACGGGCAGAAAAGAATGCCGCCCAGACGGCACTTAAAATACCCAGCAGCAGCACCAGAGACAGGGTCAGGGTAAAGCTGATTTTAAGCGGCTTGCGCAGATAGACCAGCCCTTTGTATTCAGAATAGGCCTGCTGCACACTGGCCGCCAGACGGTGCTGCCGCTCGCTGATGGGAGACAGTGCCTGCAGGATCAGGTAGTCTTTATCATTATAGGGAATACGCACCAGCACCCGGATGGTCCGGCTGGAATCATCATCCAGATCCAGCACCACATGATCCCGTCCCTGCTGCAGGGGCAGCAAAAGATCTGAACTGGGCAGATCGGGCACAAAGTCCCCCTCTTCAACCGAGCTAGAACCCAGCACCCGGCCTCTTGATGTCATCAGTGTCACTTCATCCACTCCGCTTTTTTCGCGGATTTCACTCAGTGAAACTACTGTAAGGGTGGTCAGATCTTTAAGTGTTTCATCGGTCAGTCGGCGGATTTGTCGCAACAGGCTTTTTTTGCGTTCATCAACCGCTGAGCGGCTCAGGGTCAGCGCATCTTCCAGAGCCTTTTCCACGGTCACATCAAACCAGCTGTCAATACTTCTGTTAATAAACTGAATGGAAAAGGTATAAACCACCAGAGCCGGTAAAATAGCCAGGGAGACAAAGATAATAACCATGCGCAAAGTCAGTCGGGCACCTGCCACATGCTGGCGCAGCTGGCGCAGTAAACGCCAGGCCTGGCGGACAATCAGGAATACCAGCATCACCAGGATAACCAAGTTGACCGCCAGCAGCAGATAATAAAGCTGCTGGAACTGTTCCGCATCCATGGAGGCACTGTTGATCATACGTAATGAAAACAACAGCAATATCACCAGAATAAAAATGGCCAGAGGACCGCTGAATACCTTGCGTATCATGGCTGTGCCTCTGCAGATTCTTTGAGAGCAGTCTGATTGTTAGCGGATTTTTGTTTCAGATTCTGAATAAGCACTGGCCAACGTGACCAGTTGCTTTCCAGCCGCCAGGCCGGTGACAGAGCCGCAATCTGGCGTAGTGCCGGGGGCAGATGGTTTATGTCCAGCAGGGTATGGAGCTGTACATAATATTGCTGATCAGGCTTAAGCTGCTGTTTTTCTATCAGATGAGCGCCACGAATGGTACCCAGTACCTGCAGAGCCTCTTCCCGGCTGTTAAAGCTGTAGCGATCCTGGGTTGCCAGGTTTCTGACCACATGCACATTAGTCAATGGATGGTAGGCCAGTTCAAACAGTTGCAGGGATTCCTTAATAATGACATCCTGCCACCATTTTCGCTGATGATATACCTGCACTTCCACTGCAATAGTCAGAGGAATACCGTTTTCCAGCGCTTCAATGACTTCACTGGAAAAATTCATACTCAGGTCTGTATCAATAAGAACATGGTCACTCTGAGCATAAGTTTTAACCGATTTAACGCTGAACATCTGCTGTTCCGTGTATTGCGGCAGCACATTAAAAATTACAAAAATGGTAACAGAGCCGATAATACCCAGCAAAAACAGGGCGAAAAACTGGTATTTGGCACTGCGTTTTTTGCTCTTCACCTGTTCCGGCTCAACAGATTGTGCAACCACGGTACTGTTCATAACTGCTTGAGTACACCTTGCATCGGTTTCATTAAACTATTTTTCCTGTTTTTCAAGTAAGGCATAATAAAAACCATCCATGTACTGCTCACCGGGCAGGATCTGCCGGCCCACAGGCATGGCATGCCCCCAGTTCCCGGAAATGCTTATTTCCCGTGCATCATCCAGAATTTGACAGTTGTGTTCTAAAAAACGTTCAATCTGCCGATCATTTTCTTCTCTGATTATAGAGCATGTAGCATACAGCAGGCGCCCGCCGGGTTTGAGCATGTCCCACAGGTTATTTAGGATTTCTGCCTGTAATTTAACCAGAGCTGGAATATCGCTGTTCCGTCTTAATACCTTGATATCAGGATGACGCCGGATAACCCCTGTGGCTGAACAGGGGGCATCCAGCAGAATACGATCAAATAACTGTCCGTCCCACCAGTCCCTGCGGCCGGCATCCGCCGGTACCAGCTGCAGCTTCTGTGCATCCATATTCAAACGCTGACGACTTTCTTCCACCCTGGCCAGACGTTGTTCACTGACATCCAGAGCCAGCAGAGACTGCAGTTCCGGCTGAGCATCCAGTATATGCATGGTTTTACCACCCGGTGCGGCACAGGCATCCAGAACCCGCTGCCCGGGCCGCACATCCAACAGTACAGCAGCCAGCTGTGCTGCTCCATCCTGAACAGAAACCCGTCCCTGTTTAAATCCCGGCAATTGCTCTACTGCATAGGGATTATCCAGCACCAGAGTGTGGGAGTAAATCTCACTTTGATAAACACCAGTATGCTGTTCCTGCAGAAGTTGATTATAAGCTGAAATATCCTCATTATGTGCCACTCTCAAAGTCATGGGCGGACGCTGATTTCCGGCCTGCATAATCTCCTGTACAGTCACCGAAGCCTCCGGCCAAACTATTTTCTGCCAGGACTGCTTGATACGGCGGATAAGCCATTCCGGATAGGCATACTGAGTTTCCCATGAGGTATCCAGATGACTGAGCAGTTTTTCCTGTTCTCTTAAAAAGCACCTTAAAATAGCATTAACCAGCCCTTTAGCCCAGTTCTGCTGTACATCAGCACAGGTATTAACCGTTTCCTTGACCACGGCATAATCCGCCTTTTCCAGATACAGCAGCTGATACAGGCCGGTCAGGAGCACATAATGAATAATTTTTTTCCGACCTTTGAGCGGCCTGTCGAGCATCTGCTGCAATAGAGCATCAAGGCGGAAAAACCAGCGCAGGGAGCCATAAGCAATTTCCTGCACCAGCGGGCGCTGCTGCTCAGCCAATGGCGGCAGATACTGAGGCAGCAGAGTGGCCAGGGACTGGCCGGATTGTGCACACTCAAAAACCAACCATGCGGCGGTACTTCTGGGAGTCGTTTTAAAACCGTCCGGGAGCATGGAGTTCAGAACTGCACACCCTGCAGACTCTGGCCATTAATAAAATCTTTAACCATAATGCGTTTTTTACCGGGCATCTGCAGTTCCAGTATTCTGACCAGCCCGCCTCTGGCCAGAACATCAATACCATTAGCCGATTCAACCAGCACTTTACCAAATGAGGCCGGATCCTGCGGAGTATCTTTCTCCAGGGGCAGTAAGCGGGCCTGCCAGAAGCGCAGGGATTTACCGTTATAATCGGTATAAGCCACCGGCCAGCTATTAAAGGCCTGAATTTTTCTTACAATAAGGGCCGCATCCTCACTCTGCCAGTTGATGTGCGCTTCCTGCTTGTTCAGCTTATGGGCATAGGTAGCCTGACTGTCATCCTGCGGCACCGGCTGCAGCCGGTGCGCCATAATATCATCCAGGGTCTGTAGCAGAGCAGCCGCTCCCAGATCAGCCAGTTTATCATGCAAAGAGCTGCCGGTATCTTCCTGGGTAATATCACAGGTTTTAATATTAAGCATATCTCCGGTGTCCAGCCCCTGATCCATCTGCATGATAGTAACACCGCTCTGGCTGTCTCTGGCCAGAATGGCTCTTTGAATGGGCGCGGCACCGCGCCAGCGCGGAAGGATTGATGCATGGATATTCAGGCAACCGTATTTCGGAGCCTGCAATACGGCTTCAGGCAGGATAAGTCCATAGGCCACAACCACCATAACATCCGCCTGCAGAGCCTTAAGCTGCTGCTGGCTCTCCTCGTCTTTCAGACTGACCGGCTGATAAACGGGTATCTCATATTCAACGGCCAGAGCTTTAACCGGACTGGCGGTTAATTTACGGCCTCTGCCCGCCGGACGATCAGGCTGAGTATAAACCGCAATGACTTCATGTTCAGAATCCAGCAATGTATTCAGGGCAACCGCCGCAAAATCAGGCGTACCGGCAAAAATAATTTTCAAGTTTAATCCTTTTACATTTTCTGGCGCTGATGCTTTTCCAGTTTTTTGCGGATCCGTTCCCGCTTAAGACGTGACAGACAATCGACAAATAATCTCCCCTGCAGATGATCAATCTCATGCTGAACGCATACCGCCAGCAAACCATCGGCAGACAGTTCCTGCTGCTGCCCCTGTTTATCCAGGTAACGTACTACAACGGACTCAGCCCGTTCAACTTCCGCATAGGTATCCGGTACAGAAAGGCAGCCTTCATCCATTTTTTCCTTGCCGCTATGCTCAATAACTTCCGGATTGATCAGACACAGAGGCTGATTTTTTTCTTCTGAAATATCAATAACAATAATCTGCTCATGCACATTAACCTGGGTTGCAGCCAGACCAATACCCGGTGCGGCATACATGGTTTCCAGCATATCATCTATCAGTTTATGGTGTTCAGCGGTAATATCTGCAACAGGCCTCGCTCTGGTACGCAGACGTTCGTCAGGAAAATGTAAAATTTCCAGTAATGCCATAATTTAAAATTCTCGCACTAATACAATGGATAATGAGGTTTTATCAGGCAAAATGCCTGAAACAAATGAAGATTCTATCAAAAAATATAACTTTGATGATATAAAAAGTGTTAACTAGGTTGGTAATTTTTATGAAAACACTTTATATTTAACTAAAGTTTAGAGTTTCAGCTCCCCCAAAAAGGAGAATCATTTAAAATTTATTGATTACCTCAGTTAACCGATAGTCCGTAACAGGAACCGGGTAGCACTGGCTGCGATTGTTAAGCGTTCTGGCTGTAATACGCCTCTGCTATTGTTATTACGTTTAACACCACAGGCCGGGGACAACCCGGAAAATATGGGACACGTTATACAAAAGAAGAAATTAAACGGCTGCCTTTAAATAAGGAAACCGTACACCTGTATGGACGTGAACAGCAGGTTAATTACCGAACA
>JANELJ010000136.1 GCA_024511395.1 Gammaproteobacteria bacterium
ATTTCTTTATAAATCAATGTGCTATGATTTATTCAGGTCGGACTAAATAGGGCAGGAGCATACATTTAATAATTCTCATTTAGACGCAAAGACCGTATCCATTTACCATACTCAGAAGCTGTAAATACCGTCCTTTTTAGCCTGCTGCAATTTATGATAGGCTTCCAGCAGGCTGTGATGACGCTGCATGCCCTTTAATTCCAGGCCAGCATTCCACAGGCCGTCGTAGTTCTGTTCTCCGTCAACCAAGGCAATACAACGGTCAATCATGTCCTTTCCGTACAGGGCATTAAAACCGGGCAGATAGTCGCTTCTCTGGCGCTGTTCATCCAGTTCTATCTGTAACAAGGCAATCAGTGCCCGATAAAACTTGTCCCACTGCTCACTGAGCTGACCCAGTTCCAGACACCATTCACTCCAGTCCAGTGCCTGCTCATAGTCGCCAATATGCAGAGACAGCATGCCTTTTAGTTCACCAATACGCAAGCTTTCCCAGACACTGCCCGGATCGGGGGCGATACCAATCAGGCTGCAGACCTCGGAGTGATCACTGAATTCACTTTGTTCCAGACGTTCCAGCAGTGTTTCAGCCTGCTCCCGGCTGAGACTGTGCAGATTGAGGATCGACTCTCTAAAATCCACACCCTCATTATTATTCTGCCAGTGCAGTTCATCTACCGGATAAATTTCTGATACCCCGGGCACAATAATACGGCAGCCGTGAACACCCAGGTGTTTATAGTCGGCAATATAAATCTGTTGCTGTTCTGCTTCCAGAAGATGGACCAGAAACTCAAATTCAGATTCAGTGGTACTGTCAAAATCCCAGTACACAAACTCATAATCACTTTCGTGTTTAAAAAAGTCATAGGAGATTAAACCGCTGGAATCAATAAAGTGTGTTTCCAGATTAACCGGATCGGATACCGCCTCATCATCAAAGCTGGGCGTCTGAAAACCGTCCAGAGATTCCAGACGGCGGCCCTGCAGCAGTTCGGTCATGGTGCGTTCAAGCGCAACTTCAAAGCTGGGATGAGCCCCAAAAGAAGCCAGGCAGCGGCCGGATTCGGGTTCCATCATAATAATAGAAATAACCGGATAGCGGCCGTCCAGAGAGGCATCTTTTACCTCGATAATAAAACCTTCCTGCTCCAGTGCCTGTTTGGCAGAAAGCACTTTGGGATACATTTCTATAATATGTTCCGGCACCTGCGGCAGGCTGATACGCTCGGCAATAATCCGGTTTTTTACATAGCGTTCAAAGACTTCGGAAAGTGCCTGGGTGCGGGCTTCCATTTTAGTATTACCCGCCGACATGCCGTTACTGACATATAAATTACCGACAATATTGACCGGGAACCATGTGGGCTGCTGGTCACTATGGCGTACAAAGGGTATGGTACAGATGCCCCGATTACGATTGCCGGAATTGGTATCCACCAGCATAGCGGGGGTTAATTGCTGCTGTGGATCATAGAAATCCCAGAGCGTTTTATCCAGCATTCCTTCAGGCATCGTTTCAGAATCGGTGATCGCAAACCATTTTTCATCGGGATAATGAACAAAATCGGCTTGAGCAATAGCCTGTCCCAGATAGAAATCCGCAAAAAAGTAATTGCAGTTCAGACGCTCAAAAAATTCCCCCAGAGCACTAGCCAGACAGGCATTACGGGTACTACCCTTGCCGTTGGTAAATAATAACGGGCAGTTCCGGTCACGGATATTAACGGAATATATGGCATTAACAGGGTTTAGCCAGAGAGCTTCTTCAATATCAAAACCCAGGGTTTTAAGCTGGGACTGCATGTATTCAATCGAAACCTCCAGGGCTTTGTCTTTACCTTTTATCCAAGTTTTTTTAGTCATTATTTTTCCGGTTAGGTCTATTCAAATTAAAATGAACATTTTATTGCAATTATTCAGTGTACCTGACCATGACTGTCTACAGGTGCTGTATTTACGGGGACGCTCGAGTACATCCATGTATCGCTTTGTGAAAACATCTTTGTTTTTAAAACCCCGTAAATACAGCACCTGCAGCCAGTCACTCTACGGAGATCCTGATTGTACTAAATCGTTACAGTTTATTTGCTATGAAGCAGAAAAACGCGCTCATTAAAATAGGACATATTCTGTGAACGCGGGCTGCGCTGTCGGGGTTCTATTGGGGATACTTCCAGCAGTTCAATCGAAAAATAAGGTTCATACAGGCTGAAAACTTCGTCCTGAGTAACTGAAAACGGCGGACCCTGTTTTTCTTCTTCGTTATAATCAAGGGTTAATAATAGCATAGAAATTTTTTTCGGCAGGATTTCCAGCATCTTCTGCACATAGTTTTTACGCATTTCAGCAGGCAGAGCCACTAGGGCGGAACGATCATAAACTGCTTTAATATCAAATAGTTGCTCTTTCTTTAGAGCAAAAAAATTGCCGCAGATAATATCAACATCCTCACTGTGCCATAAGGTCATTGGTGTTTGACCGGTTGCAGAATTTTCATCAGAAATTACAGTTTTACTTGCATTTAACTGTTGTTCTGTATAAAAATCTTGCACCGCCAGTGTGCTGAGTTCATTTCCAAGAACTTTCAGCCCCTGTTGTGGAAAATAACACAGGTCCATACTTTTGCCGCACAAAGGCACAAAAACCCGGCTGTTTTTCGGAACCTTAAGTTTTGGCCAATACTTTGATAAGTATGGATTTATTGTATCCAGATGAAAGCCGATACGCTGTTCCTGCCAGCGCTGATGCCAGTATGATGAGTGCATATAAAACCTGTTTTAAAAACCTGAATCTGGAATTTATTGTAACTACTCAGCATGTTTAGATTTTGCGCCAGTTCAAGGCATTTTCGCACGGAAAATGTGAGCGTATATTCATACGTGACCATTTGAGTACGAAAATAACACCGAAATGGTACAAAAGATGAATACGCTGAGTAATTACAATTTATTTACGACTTATTGAGGTAATTTCCTTGACAAAAGAATGTTTTAACCTTTATTCCTATATAAGGAATCAGGTGCAATCATAAATTGAATGTAATAAAAGATAAAGAAAACATAGGTACTTGTCCAAAATTATAAACCGTATTATGTACAAAAACTGATAATACGCAGAACTAAAAAGCATTAAAACAACTAGAATAACAGAGAGTTAAAAAATAAAACACTATGGGTAAATCACTGGTTATTGTCGAATCGCCTGCCAAGGCCAAAACCATTAATAAATATCTGGGTAAAGATTTTGTAGTCAAATCCAGTGTCGGTCATATTCGTGACCTGCCCACCAGCGGCAGTGGCAAAAAAGCGCCCATGGATCCCAAAGAACGGGCCCGGCTGGCAGCAGAAGCACGTAAGCTGCCCCCTGAAGAACGGGAAAAACGTAAAAAAGAAAGAGCCCGCTCTGCGCTCATTGAACGCATGGGTATTGACCCTGAAAATGGCTGGAATCCCCGTTATGAAACCATGCCGGGAAAAGAAAAAGTCATTAATGAATTAAAAAAACTGGCCCGCAATTCAGACAATATCTATCTCGCAACCGATTTAGACCGCGAGGGAGAAGCCATTGCCTGGCATTTAAAGGAAACTCTGGGTGAGGCCCTGCATGATGGCAAGGTAGCCCCCTTTAAACGGGTGGTCTTTAATGAAATTACTGAAAAAGCCATCCAGGAAGCCTTTGCCGAACCCGGTGAGCTGAATATGGATCACGTCAATGCCCAGCAGACCCGGCGTTTTCTGGATCGGGTAGTGGGCTATATGGTTTCCCCCCTGTTATGGAAAAAAGTCGCCCGCGGCTTATCCGCCGGACGGGTACAGTCGGTTGCGGTAAAACTGGTGGTAGAGCGGGAGCGGGAAATTCATGCCTTTATCCCGGAAGAATTCTGGGAAGTGTATGCCGATCTGGAAACGGAAAAAGGCACCGGCAACCAGGATGCCTTACAGGCCCAGGTTGTTAAATACAGAGAAGAAGAATTTCGTCCAACGAATAAGGCTGATACAGACAAAGCCCTAGCGGAACTGGAACAGTCCGATTACATTCTGAGCAAACGGGAAACCCGCCCCAACAGCAGTCACCCCAGAGCCCCGTTTATTACCTCTACTTTGCAACAGGCAGCCAGTACCAAACTGGGGTTTGGTGTCAAGAAAACCATGATGCTGGCCCAGCGCTTATACGAAGCCGGTTATATTACTTATATGCGTACCGATTCGACCAATCTGAGTGCGGAAGCGGTCGCCAGCGGGCGGGATTATATTAAGCAGCACTATGGTGACAAATATCTGCCCAAAGCCCCCAATGTTTATACCAGCAAAGGCGGAGCACAGGAAGCTCACGAAGCCATACGCCCATCGGATGTCCATGTTAAAGCAACGGATATCTCCGGTGTGGATCGGGATGCTCAGCGCCTGTATGAGCTGATCTGGCGTCAGTTCCTAGCCTGCCAGATGACTCCGGCTAAATATGAGAACACCACACTGACCATCAGTTCCGGTGATTATCAGCTTAAAATCAAGGGCCGGACAGTTCTATTTGACGGCTGGACCCGAGTGATGAAAGCCTTGGGTAAAGTTTCTGAAGATGTGATCCTGCCGCCGGTTAAGGAAGGTGACAAGTTTAAACTACAGGCCCTGCAGCCGTCCCAGCATTTTACAAAACCGCCACCGCGCTATTCAGAAGCCAGTCTGGTCAGGGAACTGGAAAAACGCGGCATCGGCCGGCCTTCCACTTATGCCAGTATTATTTCCACCATCCAGGATCGAGGTTATGTCACTGCCCATAACAAGCGTTTTTATGCCGAAAAAATCGGCGCCATTGTAACTGAACGGCTTTGTGAAAGTTTTAATCACTTAATGAGTTATAACTTTACCTCTGAAATGGAGGAAAAGCTGGATCAGATCGCCATGGGTGATAAATACTGGCAGGATGTACTGGATGCCTTTTATCAGGACTTTAAAGCTCAGGTTGAACAGGCAGACAGTGAAGAAGGCGGTATGCGGACCAATGATCCCACCCCAACCGATATCCCCTGCCCTAAGTGCGGTCACCCCATGATGATCCGTACCGGTTCTACCGGAGTATTTTTAGGCTGTTCAGGCTATAGTCTGCCGCCTAAAGAGCGCTGCAAGGGCACCTTAAATCTAACGCCCGGTGATGAAGCTGTGGATGTGGATCAGGATGAGGAAGGTGAAGCCAAGGCGCTGATTGAACGTAAGCGTTGTCCAAAATGCGGCACGGCTATGGACAGTTATCTGATTGATGAGCAGCGTAAACTGCATATCTGCGGTGATAATCCCGATTGTGACGGTTTTATTGTTGAGCAGGGCCAGTATCGTATCAAGGGTTATGACGGCCCGGTCATTGAATGTGACAAGTGCGGTAGTGATATGCAGCTCAAATCCGGCCGTTTCGGCAAGTATTTCGGCTGTACTAATGAAGAATGCAAGAACACCCGTAAGCTGTTAAGAAACGGAGAGCCTGCGCCGCCAAAAGCCGATCCAGTGCATATGCCGGAAATTCCCTGTGAAAAATCCAAGAGTTATTTTGTACTGCGTGACGGAGCCGCTGGTATTTTTATGGCTTCTTCGGCTTTCCCCCGTTTCAGAGAGACCCGTGCGCCGTTTATTCATGAATTGCTGGCGCATAAGGATGAGCTGGATCCCAAGTTCAAGTACCTGTGTGAAGCCCCCAAGGAGGATAATAAGGGTAATCCGGTGATGGTTCGCTTCAGCCGTAAGAACAAGGAACAGTATATTATGTCCGAGGACAAAAACGGCAAGGCTACTGGCTGGACAGGGCATTATCAGGATGGCAAGTGGGAAATTGAACTGCCTAAGCCTAAAAAGAAGGCGGCCAAAAAGAAGACAGTTAAGAAGAAAACGGTGAAGAAAAAGACGGTTAAAAAAGCTGTTAAGAAAACTTAAAAGGATTGATAGATCAGATATATGAACAAAGCCCAGCCTCCGGCACTCCTTATATAGTCCGACCTGAATAAATCATAGCACATTGATTTATAAGGAAATATTGGCGAATTATGGGTGTTAAATTTGCAGATTTTTGGTAAAATAAGCCTTATTACCTTGCAAATTTCCAGACCAAAATGAAGCCAGAGAAACAGCCAAAAA
>JANELJ010000137.1 GCA_024511395.1 Gammaproteobacteria bacterium
CTGATCGAGAAACAGGCATTTAGTTCAATATTTTTTAGTTCTTATCCAGAATTCAGGTTATTTTATCTACTTGAAAAAAACAGTCAGCCATTAATCATCGGGATTATTCACAAACAGCGGGATATTGTTCAGAGACTATCTGAAAGACTTATGTGAAATTAATGATACCGTACCGTTAACGTACGGGAAGAAAAGTTCGTTTGCGGACACCCAGAATAAACAGGCTGACAAAATACACGGCAATAGCGATTGCAATAGTCATAAGCAATTGCATAATACGTTCACTTAATGACCAGCTTAACCACTGCTGCAGATCGGAATGCAGAGTCCATAACACCGCCAGCATGGCGGCATTGGCAAAAAACACCTGTAAAGCCACTTTACCCCAGCCCGGCTGTGGCTGATATGCACCATGTTTTCGCAGCCAGCGGTATAGCATAAAGGCATTGCTAAAAGCCGAAATAGAGGTTGCAATTGCCAGTCCTGCATGGGCATCGGGATAATCCATCATAAACCATGGAACAACGATAAGAATATTAAAGACCATGTTAATGATCAGTGCCTTAACGCCTATTTTTACCGGTGTAATAGTATCCTGGCGGGAATAAAACCCCGGCAGCAGTACCTTAACCAGAATAAAGCCGAGCAGGCCAAAACTATAGGCCATTAAGCTCATGGCAGACATTTCAATATCATGCTGCTGAAATTTATCACTGCCGAATAGAGTGGCAATCATAGGGGCAGCCAGCATAAACAGACCAACGGCAGAGGGAACCCCTAGGTAGATCACCCAGCGGATGGCCTTGTCCAGGGTGGCAGAAAATTCCTCATGAGATTCATTGACATGCTGTTTTGATAAACTGGGTAAAATCACTGTGGCCAGTGCCACACCCAAGATCCCCAGGGGAAATTCCATTAAGCGATCGGAATAATACAGCCAGGAAATACTGCCAGTAACCAGCATGGAGGCAATAACCGTATCAAGCAGTAAATTAATCTGAGCCACTGAAGCACCAAAGATGGCCGGTAATATCAGTTTGAGTATTTTTTTAACGCCGGGGTGCTTCGGGTTCCAGCGCGGACGGGATAAAAAACCCATGCGGTAAATAAAAGGCAGCTGGAATAATAACTGAACCAGCCCGGCAATAAAAACCCCGATAGCCAGTCCCATAACCGGTTGTTCCATCAAGGGGGCAATCCAGTAAGTGGCTGAAATTAACACGACATTTAATAGTACCGGGGTAAAGGCCGGCACGGCAAACTTACCATAGGTATTGATAATGCCCCCGGCAAAAGCCACCAGAGATATAAACAGAATATAAGGGAAGGTAATACGCAGCAGACTGACTGTTAAATCATACTGACTCTGGTTATGCTGGTCACTGAGATACCCCGGGGCAAAAATCATAATCACTACGGGCGCCAGAATAACTCCGGACAGGGTTATTAAAAACAGCCAGCCGCCCAAGGTACCGGCCACATGCTGAATTAAATCTTTAACAACGGCTTTATCTTTAGTTTCTTTATATTCACCCAGGGTCGGTACAAAAGCCTGATTAAAGGCTCCTTCTGCAAACAGGCGACGCATAAAATTGGGGATTTTAAAGGCAATCAGAAAAGCATCCATCCCCGCTGTGGCGGCAAATTCGTGGGCAAAAACCACATCCCGGACAAAGCCCAGGATACGGGAAAGCAGGGTCATTATGCCGACAATCAGGGTGGATTTAAACAATTGGGTGTTAGTCCTTTATTATTTTTTGCAGGCATAAAAAAGCCGAGTTCCTATATTATATAAGAACCCGGCTTTTTAGCTATACCAGCATTTAGCCTTTAAGACCTGTTATTAAACAAGTTTGCAACTACACAGGAGCTGCGCAGGACTTTTTTAACTCAGGGCTTTGATTCTGGCATTCAGACGGCTCTTATGGCGGGCCGCCTTGTTTTTATGGATAAGACCTTTACTGGCAAGACCATCAATCATAGGAACGGCTTCTTTATAAGCACTTATTGCAGATTCTTTGTCTCCGGCTTCAATAGCATGAACCGTTTTTTTAATAGTAGTACGAAATGCAGAACGTTGTGCTACATTTCTGGTACGACGTTTAATTGCCTGACGTGCGCGTTTTTTAGATTGTAGTGAATTGGCCAATGTCTTAACTCCTGAAACTTCTTATCTTATAAGGTATTAGTATCTTGTCTAAATTTATCTTAATGGGCTAAATAAAGCGGGGTATTATCAGATAATTTTAATATAAGATCAAGTATATATTAAAAAAACATGATGATTTATATGATAACCAGATTATCCCGATGGATCAGCTCGGATTCATCCACATAGCCCAGTATATCGGCAATTTCTGAACTGGCGTGTCCCTTGATCCGGTCTGCTTCATCACTGCTGTAATTAATCAGTCCGCGAGCGACCTCTTTGCCCTGTTCATCCACACAGATAACCATATCGCCCCTGGAGAACTCACCCACCACATCTTTAACACCCACCGCCAGTAGGCTGGAACCTTTAGAGCGCAAAACTTTTGCTGCCCCGCTGTCCAGCACCAGTTCACCTTTCATCAGCAGATGTCCGGCCAGCCACTGTTTACGTGCCAGCAACGGTGTCTTTTTGGCAAACAATAGCGTACCTATGGATTCACCCTGATAAAGACGGTTCAGTACCCGCTCTTCCCGCCCGGAGGCAATAATGGTCGCCGTTCCAGAACGTGCGGCCAAGCGGGCAGCCCTGAGTTTGGTGGCCATACCACCACGTCCCATTTCCCCTTTGGAATCCCCGGCCATAGCATCCAGCTTCAGATCCAGAGCATCCACTTCAGTTAATAATTTTGCCTGCGGATTTTGCCGGGGATCACTGTCAAACATACCCTGCTGATCCGTTAAAATCACCAGTAAATCCGCATCAATCAGATTGGCTACCAGCGCCGCTAGGGTATCATTATCCCCAAAGCGGATTTCATCTGTGACCACAGTATCATTTTCATTCACAATGGGGACTATAGTTAAAGTGATCAGCTTTAATAATACGGAACGGGCATTCAGATAGCGGGTCCGGTTGGACAAATCATCGTGGGTCAGTAAAATTTGCGCTGTATGTAGCTGATGTTTCTGAAACTGGGATTCATAAGCATGCACCAGCCCCATCTGCCCGACAGCCGCGGCCGCCTGCAGTTTGCAAACTGAGTCCGGACGGGTTTTCCAGCCCATGCGCTTCATGCCTTCTGCCACCGCACCAGATGAAACCAGTAAAATTTCCAGCTTCTGATCAGATTCCAGGTGCATCAGGCTCGCCATCTGTTCCACCCATCCGGCAATGGCCTGATAATCCAGTCCATTGCCTTCATTGGTTAACAGAGCACTGCCGATTTTTACTACCCAGCGACGGGTATTCTGCAGATGTTTTCTCTGATTGATTTTCATTTAATAATTTTACCAGTGACAACATCATAAGTGCCACTGGTTATTTCTTCATAATTTTCTTCCAAACTCTCTTCTGAATCTTCAACATGGCCCTGAATACCCAATTGTGCTTCCAGATGATCCATAATAGCAAAACAGAGTTCCCAGGTACCTTCTTTATTCATGGCTGAAATTTTAAAAACCGGTCCCTGCCAGTTCAGCTCATCAATAATGGCCTGACATTTTTCTTCCCGTTCTTCTTCCGCTAACAGGTCAACCTTATTGATCACCAGCCAGCGTTCCTTATTGATCAATTCGTCACTGAATTTTTCCAATTCATGTTCAATGGCCCGGAAGGTTTCTACCGGACTACTGCCGTCATAAGGCTCAACATCAATAAAGTGCAGTAATAAACCGGTACGTGCAACATGCTTTAAAAAGCGTATACCCAGACCTGCACCTTCTGCTGCTCCTTCAATCACACCGGGAATATCAGCCACAACAAAACTGCGGTGCGGTACAATACTGACCACACCGAGGTTGGGGATCAGGGTAGTAAAAGGATAATTAGCAACTTTAGGTTTAGCCTGAGAAACCGCACGAATAAACGTGGATTTACCGGCATTGGGCATGCCCAGCAGACCGACATCAGCCAGTACTTTTAATTCCAGCAATAATTCCCGGCGTTCTGCCGGAGTCCCAAGGGTACTTTGACGCGGCGCACGGTTAACACTACTTTTAAAACGTGTATTGCCCAGCCCGTGAAAACCACCCCGAGCCACCATAAGAGCCTGTCCGGCTTCGGTCAGATCGCCCAGTACTTCTCCAGTTTCAATATCTTTAACACTGGTGCCCACAGGTACATTAATATACAGATCATCACCACCACGCCCGGTTTTTTCCTTACCCTGCCCGGCCTGACCATTCTGCGCCTTGTAAAAACGGGTCATACGAAAATCTGCAAGAGTATTTAGACCGTCAGTGGCCCGTAAATAAACAGAACCACCGTCACCGCCATCACCGCCGTCAGGACCGCCAAAGGGAATATACTTCTCACGGCGAAAGCTGACAATACCTCTGCCGCCCTGTCCCGATTCAACCCTAATAGTCGCTTCATCAACAAATTTCATTTTTTACCTTACCTTCGACCATTTTTTATTTTGAGCGAGAAGAATATTCTATAAAACGAAAAAGGCTCTGCCAGAATCTGGTAGAGCCTTTTTCTTTAAAAAGTAGTTAATGGCTTTTTAAGTTTTGTAAACGTGCAGAAGAACAAGTCTGTTTTTAAACAGGCCTTACTCAGTAATTACGCTAACATATTTGCGGTTTTTAGGGCCTTTTGTTTCAAAAAGAACCTGACCGTCAGCCTTGGCAAATAATGTGTCATCTTTACCAATACCAACATTTAAACCTGGATGAACCTTGGTTCCACGCTGACGGATAAGAATATTTCCACCAACGACCATTTCACCACCGAATTTTTTGACACCCAGACGCTTTGATACTGAATCGCGCCCGTTTCTGGTACTACCACCTGCTTTCTTATGAGCCATTTTTCGTTATCCTGTCTTTAAAAACTTAACTGAAATTGAGGTAAAAGATCAGCTATTACGCTGTAATTTTTTCAATTTTAATTTCAGTATAAGACTGACGATGCCCCATCTGTTTACGATGATGCTTACGACGTCTGAATTTAACAATAGCGACTTTCTTGCCACGACCATGTGAAGCAACTGTCGCAGTGACCTTACCGCCATCTACAAATGGGGTACCCACTTTAATATCTTCACCATCAGCAACCATCAGAACCTCGCCCAAATCGATGCTTGCACCTTCTTCTGCGTTAAGCTTTTCAACTTTAAGTGTCTGACCTTCAGATACTTTATATTGCTTACCGCCGGTTTTAATTACCGCGTACATAGTTTACTCCAAACCAAAGTAAATGCCCTTGTTCTTAACCTGATTTCTCCCCCTTAAAAAAGAGATAAAGAAACGTAAAGCAACAAGAACGATTAAATCCAAATCTAAGACGATCAATCTTAGCCTGTTTTTACAAACCTTGTCAAACCCAAATCTAATTTATTTTATAAATAAATCAGGGCGGGAGCATACTTTGATCAAAATTTAACCAAATAATAATTTGGCCCGCATATCATCATCCCATGATGCCCGTTTTAGCTTACCTTTCATACTGTCTTTAACAGGAGATAGTTTAGCGATATTAAGCGCAAAACGTCGAAACAATGCCATATTCTCAGGGCTGTCTCCTGTTCGTATTCTTGAATCATCTTCTTTAAAAACAACATCTAACACCCAGTGCTGACTATTTTCTATGTGCCAGTGACGCCTTATCTTCCGGGCGATATTCTCTACATCATCCTTCAATGAACTGATGTAACAGGAATATTCAGTCCGTTCTTTATCCTGGCTCTGTACCTGTCTTTTGACTTCAATAACACTGTGTAAGCCTTGCCATGATTGTGCTGATTCAATCCAGTCGGTGACATCCAGACGGATATAGCGACGCCGTTCAATACGACCATGTCCTTTATCCACTTCCTCATAAGGCTGACTACTAATGGTTTCCGGTTCATCCCGTTTTATCTTATGAAACCAGGCTTTAATTTCCTCATAAAGTGTTTTCTGGTTATTTTTAACCTGGATGACATAGTCAGCCTGCTGTTTTCTT
>JANELJ010000138.1 GCA_024511395.1 Gammaproteobacteria bacterium
TTAAGGCGATTTGAAGATTTGTTATAAAAACAATTTCAAAACAGCTGGTTATAAACAAATTGTTAAAGAATGTATGAGCGAAACAGGACTCTCAAGGGTGAGCTGTCGCTCTAAACTTTAGCTTATTAATAATCTTTAATTTTACTTTAAACGCATACTGAAATAAAAATTTTCTTAAATGTTATCTGACATGATAGTTGGGATTTGTCCGGGATATGGTTTACGTAGAAGCAGTTGCTGATGTTCATGATACACCCCTGGAGCGTTTTAATGCTTTGGAGGAAAAAATCAGGGAGTCACAGGCTAATATTGATCTGGATTTGCTTCGCCAGGCTTTCGATTTTGCTAACGAGGCACATAAGGATCAAGTTAGAGCTTCTGGTGAACCTTATGTTTTTCATGTTATTTCAGTAGCAGAAATCTTACTGTCCCTCAATCTTGATACCCCTTCCTTAATGGCCGCCCTGCTGCACGATGTCGTTGAAGACACAGACATTACCCTGGAGCAGCTGGAAGAAAAATTCGGTAAAGAAGTGGCTACGCTGGTCGATAGCGTCACCAAAATGAAAGCCTTTGCCAATTTAAAACCGGATCAGAACGGTAATATTAAAAAAGAAGGCTTAAAAGCGGAAAATCTGCGTAAATTATTACTAGCCATGGCAGAAGATGTCCGGGTAGTCATGATTAAACTGGCCGATCGGCTGCATAATATGCGTACCCTGGATTCACTGCCACCTAAAAAGCAGAAGCTCATTGCCAGTGAAACCGCTGAAATTTATGCACCTCTGGCCAACCGTCTTGGAATCTGGCAGTTAAAATGGGAACTGGAAGATCTGGCTTTTCGGTATCTGGATGAAGTTAATTATAAAAAAATTGCCCGTTATATATCAGAACGCAAAGTTGACCGTGATAAGTATATTAAAGATGTGGTGCAGATCATTCAGGACAATCTGAAAAAGAATAATATTGAGGCTGAAGTAACCGGCCGCTCCAAACACATTTACAGTATCTGGAAAAAAATGCAGCGCAAGCATCTTGGCTTTCATCAGCTTTATGATCTGCGTGCCGTGCGTATCCACGTTAAGGAACTTAAAAATTGTTATCATGCTTTGGGTGTTGTACATACCCTCTGGAAACATATTCCTTATGAATTTGATGATTATATTGCTACACCCAAAGAAAATAATTATCAGTCCATTCATACGGCAGTCATCGGCCCACAGGGTAAAACCCTGGAAATACAGATCCGTACCTTTGAAATGCACAAACACGCTGAATATGGAGTGGCGGCACACTGGCGATATAAGGAAGGCGGTAAACAAAGTGGGCATTATGAGCAGAAAATAGCTTGGTTAAGACAATTACTGGAATGGAAAGATGAAGAAAAAGATGCCGGTGACTTTATTGACCGCTTTAAATCTGAAGTATTCCAGGATCGGGTTTATGTGATGACACCGGATGGTGAAATCATTGATATGCCGCAGGGAGCAAGCCCTCTGGACTTTGCTTTTTATGTCCACACAGAAGTCGGTGCCCGATGTCGTGGTGCCAAGGTTAATGGCAAAATGGTGCCCTTAACCTATGAACTTAAAAGTGGTCAGCAGGTAGAAATCCTTACTACCAAAAACGGTTCACCAAGTCGGGACTGGTTAAACCCGCAATTGGGTTATTTAAAAACCTCCCGGGCAAGAGCCAAGGTTCGGCACTGGTTTAAACAGCAAAATTATGATCAAAATGTTCTGGCGGGACGAGATATCCTTGAAAAAGAACTGCACCGGCTGGCAATAAGCAATATTTCTCATGATAAACTGGCAGAGAGATTTCAGCTTGAATCAGCGGAACAGTTGTTTGCAAAAATAGGGCGTGGAGAAATTACCACGGGACAGATTGCTGCCACTATTCAGGAACTGGGCGGTCATAATGAAGAGCGTCATGAGCCGGAAGCTCCGATTCAGCAGACCATCGAGCTGCTGCCCCAGGGATCGGGCGATGTTACCATCTATGGTGTTGATAATGTGCTTACCCAGATTGCCCAATGCTGTAAACCCGTACCCGGTGACGAAATTGTTGGATTTATTACCAAACATAGAGGCATAACTATTCACAGAAGTGACTGTCATAATGTACAACACGCCCTTGAGGAAAATAGTGAGCGCTTAATTGAAGTGGAGTGGAACCATGAAATTAATCAGTGTTATACCGTTATGATTGAGTTAATTGCCATGGACAGACAGGGGCTGTTAAGAGATATTACGGCTATTCTGGCTAATCTTGAAATTAATGTACTTGGTGTTAATACATCGACCAATAAGGCGGACTATTCAGCGAGAATGCGTCTGACTCTGGAAATTGCGGGTATTGCCCAGTTAAGCAGGGCTTTAAACCGAATCAGTCAACTCCCTAATGTGGTGGAAGTGTACCGGATCACTGATTAAAAAAGGCCGTTTCCTGTAAAGTAAACGGCCTTTAAAGTTTCAGGAGAAATGTACTGTTATTATTTCAGGCGATTAATGCCTAATGCTTTTAACAAATATTTTTCATAAACAGGTTCACTGGAACCGGACTTCATCTTACGGATAAAGTATTTCTCAAATCCGATTTTGGCCAGGTGTACCCATTTACCTTTTTTAAACCAGGCAAGGTTACGTGGTGGTATTTGTGGAATAGCCACAAATGCTGCACCCGTATTACCCATATCAGCCAGACAGATAGCATTCCAGGTACCTTCGTGAGTTGGCTGCTTACCATTTAGTTCATCAGAAATATTGTGCACAATGGCTGTTACCATGGACTCAATCATATAACCGGTTTTAGGTGCGCCAGTAGGGACGGGTGTTGCTTCAACAGGAGGGATAGCAATACAGACACCGGCTGAGAAAATATTAGGGTATTTAGGACTACGTTGCTGCTTGTCTACAATAACAAAGCCGCGTGGATTACATAAGCCTTCTACACTGGCCACAGCATCCACACCCTTAAAGGCCGGCAGCATCATACCATGTTTAAATTCCAGCTCATGCTGCTCCTTGATGGAGCCATCGTCATTAAGCTCATCAACATACATTTTTCCAGCTTCAATTTTGGTGGTTTTGGCATTACAGATCCATTTAATGTCGTGCTGACGCAGTTCTGATTCCAGCATACCTTTGGAATCACCCACACCACCCAGGCCCAGATGTCCAATATAGGGTTCTGAAGTAACCAGAGTCATGGGCACTTTGTCTCTTAATTTACGTTTTTGTAATTCGCGGTTGAGAATAAAGGCATATTCATAAGCCGGGCCAAAACAACTGGCAAAGGGCATAGCACCAACAATTGCAGGGCCGGGATCGGCTGCCAGTTTTTCGAAATCCTGGAATGCAGTTTCAGAATGGGGCAGGTTACAGATTGACTGAGTATGGGCTGATGGGCCTGAACCTTCGATTTCCTCAAAAGCCAGTCTTGGGCCCGTGGCAATAACCAGGTAGTCATAAGAGACTTTTTCATCATTATTGAGGGTTAATTCATTATTATCAGGATCAATTTTATCTACCCGGTGGGCGATGAAATTAATACCACGTTTTTCAAGGTATGGACGAACTTCAAAACTGATATCTTTACGAGTTCTCCAGCCGACTGCCACCCATGGGTTTGATGGGGTAAAATCAAAGGTTTCATTTTCACTAATCATAGTTACCTGATGATCTTTGCCCAGAGCATCTCGTATTTCGTACGCACAGGGCATACCGCCAGTTCCAGCACCAATAATAACGACATGAGCCATAATTTATATTCTCCTAATATGTGGTATAAAATTTTTGTAACTATGCTGCGTATTCATCTTTTGCACCATTTCGGCGTTATTTTCGTACTCAAATGGTCACGTATTAATATACGCTCACATTTTCTGTGCGAAAATGCCTTGAACTGGCACAAAATCTAAACACGCTGAACAGTTACAAAATTTTTTAATTTAAAGTAATAAATACAATTAAATAAAATCTTGATAGTTCGGTAGAGCTTCCATAAACCTGATCTATAAGTATTTTAAATAATACTGGAAGGAATGAGGTAACCAATATTGTTATATTAATGAATAATAATTTACTTTTTGTGGTCTGCATTTAAACAGAGCAAGTTTAATTAAATATATTTACAGGTATAGACCTGAATTGGTATTCATTAATATTAATAAGCTTTAATCATTTAAATGCCTATTAATTATTTTTTTGCTGTTTGTTATCAGCTTTTATTATTAGTTGTGTTACTGGCTTTTTTTAACTTAAGAGCTAGTTAAAAAGTATGTAAACACTAATTTTATAATTATTATATTGTTATTGATTTGTCTGAGTTATAGTCTATTATTTTTAATTTATAATAACTTTTTTCAGCTAAAAGTAAAGTGGTTTACTTAAAAATAAGGTATTTATTTAGGTTTGATAAGATTGGCTCTCAACAAGTGCTATTATTATCAAAAATATAATTCTTTAACAAGGTCAGCCTGCAGACTATGACTAATGAACCCATTTTAAATTTACAGGATATTGTTGATGCTTATGAAGATCCGGCGGTACTGATTGCAGAAGATTATAGAATAATTCGTGCCAATGACAGTTACCGGCAGATTTATGCCCTGCAGCATGAACCTGAAAATGTATCTTTTACAGATAATATTACTGCGGATGTTTCCAGCAATTACTGTTACTCAGTCTCGCATCATTACACACGCAGCTGTGATCAGGAAGGTGAATCCTGTCCATTGCTGAAAGCCAAACAGACTAGAAAAAACCAGCGGGTGCTGCATATTCATCATACCCAATTTGGAGATGTGCACGTTGATGTATCCTTATATCCGGTACAGAGCGCTGAGGGCAAAAATTACTTCTTGGAAGTTATGAAGACGATTAAACATGCCAGTCCCATTGCCGGTCCGCAGGGAATGGTGGGTAAGTCTGCCAGTTTTAACCGTCTCCTGTGTCTTATTAACCGGGTTGCAGGGCATGATGTTTCCGTATTGTTATTAGGGGAATCTGGCAGCGGTAAGGAGCTGGTGGCACATGCCATTCATCAGGCCAGTGCCCGCCATTCTTCTGCCTGTGTCACGGTTGAATGTTCCGGCTTATCAGAATCTTTATTTGAAAGTGAGCTGTTCGGCCATGAAAAAGGGGCTTTTACCGGGGCTGTACTTAAAAAGAAAGGCCTGGTAGAAGAGGCTGAAGGAGGTACCCTGTTTCTGGATGAAATTGGTGATGTTCCTCTGTCATTGCAGGTTAAATTACTACGCCTTATAGAAACTCGGACATTCAGACGAGTAGGTGGTGTGGAGCAGAAAAACAGTAACTTTAGACTGATTTGTGCGACCCATAAAGACCTTAAATCCATGGTTAAAAAAGGCTTGTTCAGAGAGGACCTGTACTACCGCATCAGTACCTTTCCCATTCGACTACCGACTCTGAGGGAACGCCGTAGTGATATACCATTACTGGTTGAAACCATACTTAACCGTATTTCAAAAAACAGGACATTGCAGGTGTCGGACCAGGTACTGGCATTTTTTTCCGAGTATTTCTTTCCCGGTAATATTCGTGAACTGAGAAATATTCTGGAATATGCCCGGGTGATGGCAGATGACGGAATAATTGAACTGGAACATTTACCGGATAATATAAAACTGGACAAGCGGGTTGCTTATGTTCAGGAAGACGCTTTTTCAGTTACGGGTATTATACCGCTGGAACAATGTGAACAGGAATATTTACAATGGCTGAGTCGGCATTACCAGGGAAACCAGAAAAGTCTGGCTGATAAGCTAGGTATCAGTGAAAGAACCCTTTACCGGAAATTGAAGACTTTATCGTAAATAAAAGCCTTTAGCTTAAATAACTAAAGTTTAGAGTTTCAGCTCCCCCAAAAAGGAGAATCATTTAAAATTTATTGATTACCTCAGTTAACCGATAGTCCGTAACAGGAACCGGATATCCCTTGCTAAAGCCGCCGTGAATCCATCCATGGATGCTTTTCGACAGCCTCCCTGCTGTCGAAACTTCATCAAGGGACACCCGGCCCCTGTTACTCCGAGGTAAACAAAATAATTCAGTAAAAACAGGAG
>JANELJ010000139.1 GCA_024511395.1 Gammaproteobacteria bacterium
ATAGTAGTCACTTGCCTGTTCCTTGTTCAAATTCATTTGATTTGGTCATTAAATGATCTGATCGAGAAACAGGCATTTAGTTCAATATTTTTTAGTTCTTATCCAGAATTCAGGTTTATTAGTAATTTAATTTTTTAAATTTGAGTAAACAGGTATGGGATTTTTTCAGGAAATTGATGAGCAATATTTCGTAGAAGAAATATCTTATGACGATATGATGGTTATTCTGGAACATCAGAAACATGAACATGAGTCTGAAAATTTACAGAACTTTTCCGCACAAAATCAGGAGCAGAATGCTGAAGCAAAGGCGATTCCTGATCAGCAACAAACTGAACAGAAAATAACCAAAGCCGATGAAATTACGCGTCGTATTGCAGAAAATGCCAATAAAAAACTGCCTAACTGGTTACTGAATCATTAGAATAACCAGTTAGTAAAAATTATTCAGTGTAGTAATTCACCCATTTTAACGAATTCCCAGCGATTCTTTCGCATGTTCATAACTTCCCATAGCATAAACCATAGATAATCCCTGTTTACGCATTAACTCCTGTGCAATAAAGCTGAATCGATCATTACCACAGTAGAGCAGCATTAGTCTGTCTTTATATGAATTTAGATTATTGCCTTTTGCCATTTCATCCAGTGGGATGTTAACGGCGTTTTCAATATGCTCCTTTTCATAGTTTTCCATAACTGCATCAAGATGCAGCAGTTTTTTAGCACGCTCAGGACTGATGGGTTTTTCTGTTAAATCCATGGAACGCATTAACTGTTCGTAAGCCCATGACAGCAGGCAGAAGTGGTTGGCAAACACAATCACCTGCATGGAAACCAGCAGATAACCCAGAATATAGGCTACTGTACCACCGGTACCCAGACCATCCAGAGTAAACTGAAATTCATTCCAGGGAAGTGTCTGAACTGTTGGGTCGGTGAGGAACATAAATGCTATGGTCGCATTCATAAAACCGGCGCCCAGGCAGGCCAGACGACGCTGTAGGGGATTAGGCGGAAGTCTGACACCTTTAAACAGGGGCCGAACTAGGTTGTTATAAATAATATCAAAGGGATGCATACTGGGGAAAAAGGCAGCAATGATCCCGGCTGCAGAAATAATAAAAAGAATAACTATGTTATGGTTAACCAGGCCGTAAAAGCCCAGTGCCATACATAGAAACGGGGTAAAGCGTAATCCCCAGTTTAGTGATTTTAATTCTGATGGTGTGTAGCTTTGAAAACCCTGTTGAAATAGATTCCTTTCCGATAGAGTCAGGTCGGATTGTTGTGACATAGAGAATTACACCTCATTTATTAAAATTATAGTTAGAATATATTGTTATTATATCAGGGGAAGTGGGGGGCCCTTTAGAATTTTTTAATTTTTATTTTAGCATTCTGTACTGTTTTCAATATTAGTAAAATATCTATGCTTTGTCTAATTATCAAGGGAAAACCCTTTTTTTAATAAATTTTATGCTTGTAAATTGGTCCGGGTATTAGATAATAGTGGTTTTTCCTATTCAGAGAACTTTGAGTAATTCATGGAACAGATAAGCGATTCTATCAAACTGCCTCCCCATTCTATTGATGCAGAACAGTCTATTCTGGGCGGTCTGTTACTTAATAATGACTCATGGGATCATATCGCCAGTATTGTTAATGAAGAAGATTTTTATCGACTGGATCACCGGATAATATTTAGTGAGATCAAGGGGTTAATTGAGTCCGGTAAACCCTGCGATGTGGTTACTCTGTCAGAGCGTCTGGAGTCTAATAACCATATTGATGAAGTAGGCGGACTGGCCTACCTGGGCAGCTTGGTCAACAATACGCCCAGTGCCTCAAATATCCGTGCCTATTCAGAAATTGTCCGGGAACGGTCGGTTTTAAGGCAGTTAATACAAATCGGTAATGAAATTGCAGATAGTGCCTTTAATCCGGAAGGTCGAAACAGCGATGAAATACTGGAAGCCGCCGAAAAAACCGTATTTGAGATTGCGGATAAAGGCGCTAATGCAGGTAATGATTTCAAGGGCATGACCGAGTTATTGAAAAAAACTGTGGACCGGATTGATGAGCTGTACCAGAGCGGCGGCAGTTTTACCGGCATTCCCACCGGCTTTACTGATTTTGACGGACTGACATCAGGCCTGCAACCGGCCGATCTGGTGATTGTTGCTGGGCGTCCGTCAATGGGGAAGTGTTTGTCCAAAGATGCGCAAATTGTACTCAGTGGCGGGCGTGTTGTCAGTATTGAACGTCTGTATCAGCAAAAACAAGCAAACGTATTAACCCTTAAAAATGACTGGAAAATACATTTTGCCCGGGCAGATGCCTTTCTGGATGATGGCTTCAAGCCGGTTTTTAAAGTAAGAACCCGCTTGGGACGTGAAATTGAAACAACTGAAACCCATCCTTTTTTAACCCCGCAGGGATGGAAACCCTTAAGGGAATTAACAGAAAGAGTCAGAATTGCAGTACCCCGAACACTTCCTGTATTTGGGAAAAATAAAAAACGTGACTGTGAGGTTAAGTTATTAGCTTATTTATTAGGCGACGGTTCTTTAACTCAAAGTTCGCCCAGATTTATTAATGTTAATCCACAGATACAGCAGGATTTTATACAGGCGGTACATGATTTTGGCGGTTTAAAAGCGACACTAAAATATTATTCGGATCGGGCAAGCAGTATCGATGTTTCTGCCGACAGGGACATTATCCAGAACAATCGTATTCAGTTTGCTGATTTATTAAAACAATCATTATATGCAATGGGGCTGACTCAGGTACAGTTTGCACATGAGATAGGGGGCGCTAAATCTTCTGTGCATTACTGGCTACGAGGTAAAAATACGCCTTCTGATAATATTGTGGAGAAAATTAGTTCTTTTTTAAGCATTTCAAAAGAACAACTGCTGCCGGCTGGAAGGACACTGAGCTCGAAAAACAGTCAGAATGCCTTAACTCAATGGTTAGCAGAACTGGGTTGTTTGGGTAAAACGGCACATCATAAAACAATTCCCGAACTGGTTTTTGAACTGCCCCGAAAGCAATTAGCACTGTTTTTAAATCGCTTATTTGCAACCGATGGCTGGGTGACCTGTTTAACCTCAGGTCAGGTTCAGATTGGATACAGCAGTGTCAGTGAGATAATGGCCAGACAAATACAGCACCTGCTGTTAAGATTTGGTGTTATTGCCAAACTGCGTTCCAGAAAGGTCAAACTTAAAGAAAATAACTTTCATGTCTGGCAACTGGATATTACCGATTTACACTCAATTGAAGTATTTGCACAGGATATAGGAATATTTGGTAAACAGGATGCAGTTCAGTCAGTGCTGGATATCATTAAGAATAAAACCTATAAAACAAACTACGATACTCTGCCTGCAGAATTCTGGAAAGATATTGAGCGATTCAAGGGGGATGAATCGTGGGCTTCTCTGGCCAGACGTGCGGGACTTGAAAGTACCTCTAATCTGCATGTTGGTAAGCGTTCTATATCTCGTTCAAGGTTTAAAAAACTGGCGCAAGCCTTAAATGATCCATGGCTAAAAGAACTGGCTGATAGTGATATCTATTGGGATGAAATTATCAGTATTGAGCCTGCAGGTATTAAACAGGTTTATGATCTCACGATAAATGAAACCCATAATTTTATCGCCAATGATATCTGTGTACATAATACCACCTTCGCTATGAATCTGGCAGAAAACGCGGCTATTGATGCTGGTATCGGGGTGGCAGTGTTCAGTATGGAAATGCCGGCAGAATCGCTGACTCTGCGTATGTTGTCTTCACTGGGACGTATTAATCAGACCAAGGTTCGCTCAGGACAGCTGGATGAAGATGACTGGCCAAGACTGACCTCGGCGGTTTCTATTTTAAACGAAGCTAATATCTTTATTGATGATACCCCGGCTCTGTCACCCACAGAAATTCGGGCTAGGGTCAGACGTTTAAAGCGTAAGCATAATATCGGCCTGATTGTAGTGGATTACCTGCAGTTAATGCAGGTTAAAGGCGGTTCGGAAAACCGGGTAAATGAAATATCAGAAATTTCCCGGGGGCTAAAGGCTCTGGCCAAGGAAATGAACGTGCCGGTTATTGCATTGTCTCAGCTTAACCGCGGCCTGGAACAACGGCCTAACAAGCGACCCGTTATGTCGGATTTAAGGGAGTGTGTTACAGGTGATACCTTGGTGGTTTTAGCGGATGGTTCAAGAAAACCTATTAGAGAACTGGTGGGTTCAACGCCTGAGCTTTATGTAATGGATAAACAGGGCAAAATTGTTATTGCCAGTAGTGATAAAGTCTGGAAAGTCGGCAGGAAAAAAATATTTAAAATTTATCTGGCCAGCGGCAGAACGATTCGTGCCACCGCCGAACATCGCTTTATGTGTGATCTGGACTGGGAAAAAGTGAAACATATAAAAACGGGAAACCGTCTGGCCCTAGCCAGAAAAATTCCTGAACCTGAACTTAACCGTCCTTCAGATAAAAGTCCAGCTAAAAAAAGCAGTTTAAGTGTTCACCAGATTATTTTACTGGCGCATATGATTGGAGACGGGAGTTATCTTAAAGGGCAGCACATAAGATATACCACAAACTCCCAGGAAAATAGTGATATTGTTAAAAGATCCGCTGAGCAGGCTTTTGCTATTCGGGTTAATCGTCATCAGAAAAAAAATAAAACCTGGCACCAACTGGTGTTCAGTGGTAATGGTAATCGCTGGAATCCGGAAGGAATGAATAAGTGGTTCAGAGAATTAAAAATATTTAATCAGCGTTCCCATGAAAAGCAGGTTCCTGAAATCCTGTTCACACTTTCTGATGATAAAATTGCTCTTTTTTTACAGCATCTCTGGGCAACCGATGGAAACATATATACTCGTCCTTTAGGCTCAAAAGGCAGTCATGTCATTCATCTGTCAACCAATAGTGAGCAACTGGCTAATGATGTTTTATATTTACTGCAACGACTGGGGATTATTGCCCGTATCAGGAAAACCCAGAAAGCTCATTATAAACCTGGTTATCTTGTCTGCATTACGGGACAACAAATGCTGCAGTTATTTTTAAAACGTGTGGGGGCATTTGGACCCCGGCTGCCTCAAGCTGAAAAACTGTCTTTGCGTCTGGAGGGTGTTAATGGCAATACCAATGTGGATACTCTGCCGGTTGAAATATTTAATCATGTAAAAAAAGTCACAACACTTCAGGGTATCTCTCAGAGAAAAATGGCTTCAATGAGAGGCACTTCCTATGGCGGAACCTCTCATTATCGTTTTGCACCTTCCAGAGAAACGGTTCTGGATTATGCCAGACATCTTGACGATTCTTGGCTTTATGAACAGGCCAACAATGATCTTTTCTGGGATAAAGTTGTTCTGGTTGAAGAAGCTGGTGAAGAAGATGTTTACGATTTAACTGTACCGGACTATGAAAACTGGCTGGCTGACGGGATCATCAGTCATAACTCGGGTGCTATTGAGCAGGATGCAGATTTAATTGTATTTATTTATCGGGATGAAGTGTATAATGAAGACAGTCCGGATAAGGGCACGGCGGAAATTATTATCGGTAAGCAGCGTAATGGTCCTTTGGGTACGTCACGACTGACTTTTCTGGGACAATATACCCGTTTTGAAAACCATGCCTCTATTGATTATGAAGACTAAATAGCTGATCCTAAAAGGTGTCCACCCTATAACCTTTTCTGTTGAATTTCAGAACCAGGAAACGGGGACACATTATTCATAAATTTTCTAACATCTTCCATCAGGCTTTTCATTGTTGAATGTCGATGATTTCTGGTTACGGTATCATGTAACTGTTTCCATAATAGCTCTATTATGTTTACCCAGGGGTGATAGGCTGGCTGAAATATCAGCTCAAACTTTTTATTATGGGACAGAAATGTTTTCGTTATCTGGCTTTTATGTATAATATAATTATCCGCTATCAATCGGATGGTTTTAGCCTGCCTGTATCTTTTTCTTAACTCTGCCATCAGGCGTAAAAACAGGAATGAATTTTTACTTTCCCATTCTACCCAGAC
>JANELJ010000375.1 GCA_024511395.1 Gammaproteobacteria bacterium
ACGTGGTCTTTTTTTCCCTTTAGAGTCCTCAAACTCACACCAGACAAAGCATACCGACTGGCCATTCAGAAAGCGGGCTTTAGCCACCGCTGTTCGGTAATTAACCTGAGATCTGGATAAGAACCCAGTCATTTACCTAAATAGTTCAACCAGAACAATCAGCCGCTTTAAACCTAGCTTGATGTCAGGCTTAAAACGGTATTATTCAGGTTGAACTAATTACTCCCGGCAAATGAAGCATAGCTCGAATGAAGTATCGCAGAGCATGGAAAAGCAGTCTCATAAAACCAATGAAACATTACAGGTTGCCCAAGGGGGTGTCAGTGATGCTGAACGGGTTGCCGATATGAGTACTGAAGCAGCACAAAGTGATGCTCAGGCCGGACAAACGGCCTCTGAAGGTGGTGAAGTGGTTAACAAAGCCATTACCAGTATCCGTGAAATTGCTGATATTGTTAATCACTCGGCAGACTCAGTAGCCGAATTAAATACCCTGGGTGAAAATATCGGCGGTATTATCAGTGTCATTGAAGGTATTGCCGAGCAGACCAACCTACTGGCTCTTAATGCAGCTATTGAAGCAGCACGGGCCGGAGAGCAGGGACGAGGCTTTGCTGTGGTTGCGGATGAAGTCCGACAACTGGCACAGCGTACTGCCGAAGCGACTCATGAGGTAGCAGAATCCATTAAATCCATACAGGAAAATACTCAGCAGGTATCCCAGCAGATGCAGACTGGGACGGAACGTGCCGCCCATAGTGTGGAGATGGCCGGATAGGCCAGTAATGCCCTGAATGATATCGTCAACCAGTCTAAAAGCGTAGCAGAGAGGATTGATTCCATTGCTCAGGCTTCAAGCGGTCAGGTGTCTGAGATTGGTAAAATCAGTGACAATATCCAGGTTATTGATGAACTGGCCTCCCAGTCTATGAAAGCTATAGAACAGGCAGCTAAAGTAGCTGATGAACTGGAGGGCAGTACGCAATCACTGGATGAACAGATATCTTTATTTAAACTGGCCTGATATTGGCTTGAATCAGGATGTTTGTTTTAGGATAATCTTTGTTTTAACTGTATTTATTGTGTCCGTGCTGCAGGAGAATATTATGCGCAGAATGCTGATCAGGCTGTTATTCGTTACTATATTGTGTTATTCCGCACTTACCGGTGCAGGTGATAAGGTCACTACAGGGCCGTTAAGTACTTATACACCGGAATTAATACCTGAATTCAAGCAGCTGCTTAAATCTGCGGATCTGGAGACGGGTAAGGAATACTTTATGCGCAAGTGTTCTTCATGCCATGATGAATACTATAGTGATACCCATGGCAAAGGGCCGAATTTATGGAATGTTTTCGGCCGTAAAGCCGGTACCGCTAAAGATTTTGATTACTCTGATGCCATGCGCAATTCCGGCCACACCTGGACCTGGGAAACACTGAACTATTATCTCACCAATACCAAACGCGCCGTTCCCGGCCGTCGTATGAACTTCCGCGGCATTAAAAAAGACAAAGACCGCGCCAAACTCCTTATCTTCCTGCGCAGCATGAACGATAACCCACCGTCTTTACCGAAATAAAATTTATAATGTCGCTTAACACTTAACACTTAACACTTAACACTTAACCCTTAACACTGGATCTCCGGAATCTCCCCCCAGCAACTGGTATAAGCCGGAGAACGATAAGTCTGACGCATGGCCCATTTTTTATGCACACCCTCTGCAGCCAGATAGATAGAATTCTTACCGTAATAATGATTAATTTTATCCATAACCGCCATTAACTGATCGGTTTTATGCGACTGCTGAGGATGAAACAGGTCTAACTA
>JANELJ010000376.1 GCA_024511395.1 Gammaproteobacteria bacterium
AATAGCCTGCAGTGTGAGTTCTTTTTTGGCTTTTTCCAGTTCGCGGGTCTGTATTGACAGGCGTTAATTGGTTTTTATTAATTCTCTGGTGCGTTTTTGAATTTCCTGTTTAAGATAGTGCCCTGTTTTTTCCTGTTCATCAATAAGCTGTGCCTGAATTTTAAATACCAGACTGGCGTAAGGTACTTTTAAAGCAATCAGTACTGCAAACAGAGCAAATACTAGGGCAAAGGCATTAAAAATCTGCTGCATTTTTGGCAGCCGTTTTTTCAGTTCCAGAAAGGCGCCGGAAAAAAGAACCATAAACATGACCACAATGGTACCAACTGTATGCAGCGCATCACTCCAGGCTGGCACGCCCAGGATCAGATAGCTGCCGCTGAGTACTGAAATAAAAGCCGAAAAAGCAAGAATATAGGCAATATACCAGGTGTATATACGTTCTCTGACTGTAATAAAAAGGAAACTGTTCAGAATAATAATAATGAGCAGAATACCCTGGTAAAACAGGTAAATATCATTGAGTGTAATGCGGGTAGGACGAAGGTCTTCTTTTTCAGTGTACAGAAGCAGTTTACCGATATGTGCAGAAACACTGGAGCCCATAAGGTAATAAGTTTGAGAGTCTCCGGGGGCAATTGTCAGTGCAAAAGCCGGATGGGTATCGTTATAATCACGCTGATTTAGAGGAACCGACAGGCTGTTTTTATGGCTGATCCACTGCTGTTCTTTTTTATAATACAGATCAAACTGATCCCAGAACGGTTCGCTGAGATATAGTACAAAGTGCTGATTCTGGCTATTATTATGGACTGTCAGTTTAAACTAGCTGTTACCCTCCAGATATCCCTGAGTAAAGCGATTGTTAATCTGTAAGGGAAAATCCTTCCGGCTGATTTCATTAATGGTGTCTTGTCCGGTTTCGTCGTACAGATAACTCAGTGTAAATGAGTCAATTGTGGTATTATCGGGCTGAATTTCAGCATCGGCCCAAGCATTGCTACAGTGGGCATAGTTGAACAGCAAAATAACAAAAATAATAAAAAAGCGCACAATTTTCTCTGTAATCGTATATATAGATATAGAATATAGCAGAAATATAAAATTTTCCCAGTAAAGAGGATCACAAATGAAGGTTTCACTGATAGCCGCCATGGCCGAAAACCGGGTGATTGGTATTGATAATAAACTGCCCTGGAAATTACCGGCGGATCTGGCCTGGTTTAAAAAACACACCCTGAATAAACCCGTAGTGATGGGACGCAGAACCTGGGAATCTCTGCCGTTTCGTCCCCTGCCGGGACGTCTGAATATTGTCATTACCGGGGATAAAAACTATCGACTGCGAAATACCCGCGGTGAGGAAGTAAAGGATAATGTTAGTCTAACTGACTCCCCGGAACAGGCAATAGCGCTGGCAGAATCCAGGCATTATGAAGAATTAATGTTTATCGGCGGTGCCAGCCTGTATGCTCAGGTACTGGATAAAGTGGATTGTATCTACCTGACTCTGGTGCATGAACAGATTCAGGGTGATGCCTGGTTTCCGGAGCTGGATTTACAGTCCTGGCAGGAGATCTTTTGTGAGTTACATGGGGCGGATAAGAATAACCCTCATCAATATTCTTTTCATATTTATTGCCGTTCTTCTGGATAAAATACTGAAAATAATTAGTCCGACCTGAATAAATCATAGCACATTGATTTATAAAGAAATGTTGGCGAATTATGGGTGTTAAATTTGCAGGTTTTTGGTAAAATAAGCCTTATTACCTTGCAAATTTCCAGACCAGAATGAAGCCAAAGAAACAGCCAAAAATACCTCAGGAAGAC
>JANELJ010000140.1 GCA_024511395.1 Gammaproteobacteria bacterium
TTTTACCAAAAACCTGCAAATTTAACACCCATAATTCGCCAACATTTCTTTATAAATCAATGTGCTATGATTTATTCAGGTCGGACTAAATAGACTTCTTTAATAAATTCTCCTAGATGAGGCGGAACCAATGATCGCATTTTCGTCAGCATCAGGCCGCAATTTTCAAATCAATATGCAACCCCAGTCTATGGGCAAAATTAACCAGTGTATCCAGACGAAAATCTTCAATTTTGCCTTTTAAAAGAGCACTAACACGAGGTTGGGTAATTTCCAGTAGCCTAGCTGCTTCTGTTTGATTGATATTCCTGCTTTTAATATTTCTGGTAATTGCCATTAAAAGGGTAGAACGGAGCTTCATATTTTCAGCCATAACAGGATCATCTTCCAGAGCATCCCAGACGCTGTCAAAATTTTGCAGATTACTCATTTATTTCGCTCCTTTACGATGATTTTGTAGGCTTTTTTTGCGGCATCAATGTCAGATTTACTGGTTTTTTGTGTTTTTTTCTGAAAAGCATGTAATACATAAATTGCTTCTTTAAATTTGGCAATATAAACTACTCGAAAAATACCGTCTGTATCACTGACCCTTATTTCCCGAACACCAGAAGCAATCGTGTTCATGGATTTCCAGTTATCAGGGTTTTCTCCATGTTGAACTCTGTCTAATTGAAAGCCTGCTTCCCGCCTGGCTTTATCTGGAAAACGTTTGATGTTTTCCAGGCTGCATCCTGCAAATACTAATTTCTTCATTAGTTCATTATATTAATGCAATAAAATTTATACAACTACCTATATAAAATATAAATACGGAATCTTATTTTATATTTTATGCAGCCATTTACAGCACCGGTGAAAACAGATAAAACAGGCGGCTGGCAGCACAAAACCAGAACGGTTTGGCATCAATAATATCCAGTTCTTCCAGGTAGCTGTTGTGCATATCTTCCTTGAGTATGTTTTCCACTTCAGCGGCAAAACCTTTATCAGCCACATAAGCCGCCACTTCAAAATTAAGGTAGATTGAACGGTTATCCAGATTGACGGTACCAACACCGGCCAACACATCATCCACCAGAACTACCTTCTGGTGACAAAAGCCTCTGGTATAACGGTAAATTTTTATATTGTAACCCTGTAATTCCTTATAATAAGCGTAAGAAGCCAGATATATATAATAATGATCGTATTTTTCCGGCAGGCTCAGGCGCACATCCACACCTCTTAGTGCAGCATTTTTTAAGGCCTGAATAATTTCCATATCTGGTACAAAATAGGGTGTCGCAATCCACAGACGTTTTCGGGCATGATTGATCTGTGCACAGTAAAACAGGGAGCAGACCTGCTTTTCATCGGCCGGCCCGGTATGCAGCACCATAATATTCTGACTGACTTTATGTTCGGCTTCCCGCACCGACCAGTTTAACCGGGGAACTTCACCTACACTCCAGAACCAGTCTTTGACAAAAGCGGCCTGTGTGGTCTGCACAGACTGGCCTTCCAGCATAATATGGGTATCGCGCCAGAACCCCAGATTTTCATCTTCGCCCAGATATTCCCGGCCCAGGTTCAGGCCGCCCACAAAGGCTTTCAGGCTATCCACCACCAGGATTTTGCGGCGATTACGAAATTTAATATGCAGGTATTTTCTCAGTCCCTTATGACCGTTAAAACTGCTGACCTGAGCACCGGCACGTCTTAACTCCCTAATATAGCTATAGGAAAGTCGGTGTGAACCAATTTCATCGTATAAAAAATAGACCCGTACACCCTGCTGCATTTTGCGGGTTAATAATTTCCTGAAGGTTTCGCCAACATGATCATTATGGATAATATAAAACTGCAGCAGCACATAACCCTGTGCTTCTTCAATCGCCTGCAGCATGGCTTGGTAGGTTTTCTGGCCGTTAATTAATAACTGTGCACTATTGTGGCTGGTAAAGGGAATAATATCGAGGTGCTTAATGGTATTATTAATATCTTCCAGGGTGGCTTCGCGAAACTTTTCCAGATAAGCATAAAACCGGCTGCCGCCAAAAATCCAGTACAGGAGCAGAATAAACACCGGCAACGTTACCAGAGTAATCGCCTAGGCAATTCCGGCCTGTGAGGTTCGGGAATTTAAAATAGCATGAAAGGCATAATAAATACCCGCTGCTTCAACAATAAAATACACTGCAGCCAGCCAGTAAAGCTGATGCTCCAGTAAAGTATATTCAACCCCGTTTTCAAACATAAAGCCAATTTCTTAGAGAGTGATTTTTGTTTTCTGGTATAATCCTAAATAAATCAGTTGAAACGTAGCGAGAATGATCAGAGTGCTGAACCTACAAGGATTTACAGAACATTTTGACTTCACCCGTAGGGGTGGCTACGAATAAAGCCAAAATGTTCTGTAAATCCTTGTAGGTTCAGCGCTATGGACATTCACAGTAGGTTCAACTGATTTATTTAGGATAATCTCTCGTTAGTTTTTATCTATTCTATCAGGCTATTAATTATTTTATGCAGGTAACAGGTCTTATTTTAGCAGGCGGTCATTCCAGCCGCATGGAAGGTCATGACAAGTGCTTACTTAATCTGCTTGGCCGCCCCATGATTGAGCATGTTATTGAGCGCCTGAAACCCCAGGTCAGTACTATTTTAATCAGTGCTAATCGTCATATAGAACAATATGAACGATACGGCTATAAAGTACTGATCGACCAGTATGATGATTTTCGCGGCCCGCTGGCCGGTATCTCCCGGGGCATGAAAAACTGTGAGAGTGAACACCTACTTACTGTCCCATGTGACGGCCCCCTGCTGCCGACAGATCTGGCTCAAAGAATGTTAGACAGCCTGCAGACACACAAAGTCCAGGCAGCCCTAGTATTTGACGGCCGCTACAAACAGCCCACCTATAACCTGCTGCGCCGCAATCTGCTGAATAAAATAAACCATTCCCTGCAGCACAATGAACATAAACTGGGCAAATGGCTAATGGATAACGGCGCAATTAAAGTAGATTTTTCTGATCAAAAAGAGGCCTTTATCAATGTAAACACCCCGGACGATCTGAAAAAACTGGAGCAGCATCTTAAACAAAGCAGCCAGCCTATGTCCTAAATCAAGGAAACTATATATAAATTAACCTAAACTGCCGGATTCAATGACTGGCCTGATTAACCTAAAACCAAAAACCCGATTATATGATTGTTGCAGATATTTTTGACAAAGGCGGTATTATCGTCTGGATCCTCACCGGCTACTCACTGCTGGCCCTGACCATTTTATTTGAACGCCTGCTGCGTTACAGCTTAATGGGTCGCCCCGGCCGTAGGGCTGAACAACAGTTACAGACAGCACTCAGAGAAGGCAAGGCCGAGGCTTTTATTCAAACCATTCGCGGGCCGGAAGGGCGTCTACTGCAGGGTATTTATCAGGCCTGGCAGGAAGGGGGGGCTGATCTGAATCGGGTTGCGGTACGCATTGGCAGTTTTGAACTTAACAAGATGGAAAAAGGCTTCCGTACTCTGGGTTTTCTGGGTAATACTGCTCCACTGCTGGGGCTGCTGGGTACCATTATCGGTATGATTAAAGCCTTTATGGTTATTGAACAGGCCGGTGGCCAAGTGGATGCCCAGGCTCTGGCCGGCGGCATCTGGGAAGCTATGCTTACTACCGGGGTCGGCCTGGCCGTAGCTATTCCCGTATTACTGCTGCTGCACCTACTAGAATCTGCATCGGACAGACGAGCCCAGAATATGCGTAATTTTGCTTCTCTTTTGCTTGAACATCTGGGCAAAAACACCACCGACACCTGTACAACAGATACCGATGCCGTGCATCACCGGGACGGGGTAGTTCATGCAGTTTGAAGGCCGACAGCGCACCAGCCACATTCCTAATCTGACGCCGCTGATTGATATTGTTTTTTTATTATTGATCTTTTTTATGCTGACTTCTCACTTTGTGCGTGATGAAGTAATTAATATTGATCTGCCTGAAGCTGACAGTGGTGAAGCTCTGGATGAGCCTCAACAGGTAGAAGTGGTTATCAATGAAGCCGGAGAATTTTCCATTGATAGTCAGATCATCTCACTGGATAAACTGCAAGGCGCATTAGAAGATAAACTTAAAAACCAGGAAGAAAAAATTGTCCGTATTCGCGGTGATGAAAATGTTGATCTGGGTATTGCCATTGAGGCATTTGATGCCGCCCGCAAGGCCGGTGCCGATGGTGTGGATATTGTCACCATTGACCATCCCGTTAAACCGGATAACCCCTGATCGGCTGTAATGACTCAAACTTCGTTCTGGCAATCTCTTAAAGAGAATGATTATTTTATCTGGTTCATTGCGCTATTATTATCCATTGCTTTGCATATCGCCTTTTTAATAAAAACCGGTAATAACAATGCCACACCTTCCAATATTATTAAGGAAACCATTACCCATGCGCGCTTTTCCACTTTAGCCCCGCCTCCAGCCAAAGTCGTCAAACCGGTGATCATTAAAAAGCCTGAGCCAAAGCCGAAGCCCAAAAAGAAACCAGAAAAAAAGAAAAAGCCTAAAAAGAAAGTTAAAAAACCTGAAAAACCCAGGCAAAAAAAACCACCGTTTAAACGGAAGCCACCGCGTGAAAAACAGAAACCGGTCGCTCAACCCACCAATTCACAAAACACAAAACCGGTAAAAACTCAGACCGTCAGTGCCTCCCCAGTAATTGCCAAAGCGGATCCGCGCTTAATTCAGCAGACCAGAACATCCTATCTGAGCCTGCTTATGCGCCGTATCGAAGCCTGCAAGCACTATCCAAGAGTAGCCCGAAAACGTAAAATAGAAGGCAATATACTGGTCAGCTTTACCTTATTGCCCGGTGGAAAAATAAAAAATCTACAGGTTATTGGTAAACGCTCCATCCTGAAAAAAGCCAGCAAAGATGCGGTTAATTACGCCCTGCCGCTGCCGCTGCCGCCAAAAGAACTGTCTCTGCCCATGGAGATTAAATTTAAAATGAATTATTTTTTAAGGTAAGCTCAGGTAACTATAACTCACAATATTTCGCTCAAAGCGGTTATAATAAGGCTTTATTTTAGTGCTTAAATTGACTATGCTTAATAGGATAACTTTTACGCCTCTCAACTAATTCCTTTCTATAAGGAGCAAAGATAATATGGCCCAGAAAAACAAAGAAAAAAAAACCGGTAAAGTAAAAAAAATTAATAATAAAGTTTATGAACGTGAGTTGCTTAAGCTGCAGAATGAACTGGTTAAATTACAGGAATGGGTAAAACATAAAGGCCTGAAGGTGGTAGTAATCTTTGAAGGCCGTGATGCTGCCGGTAAAGGTGGTGTCATCAAGCGCATTACCCAACACCTGAGCCCGCGTATCTGTCGTGTTGCCGCACTGCCTTCTCCCACGGAAAGGGAAAAAACCCAGTGGTATTTTCAACGCTATGTTGCTCACCTGCCTGCAGCGGGTGAAATCGTGCTGTTTGACCGCAGCTGGTATAACCGTGCCGGTGTGGAACGGGTTATGGGCTTCTGTACAGAGCAGGAATACCAGGAATTCCTGCGTTCCTGCCCAGAATTTGAACGTATGCTGGTGCGCTCCGGCATTATTTTAATTAAGTACTGGTTCTCAGTATCAGATGAAGAACAGGAACGACGTTTTCACAGCCGTATGCACGAACCGTTGAAGCGCTGGAAACTCAGCCCCATGGATCTGGAATCCATTACCCGCTGGGTGGAATACTCAAAAGCCAAAGATGCCATGATTGCCCATACTGATATTAAACAGGCGCCTTGGTATGTGGTTAATTCCGACGTTAAAAAACACGCCCGGCTGAATTGTATTGCGCACCTGTTAAGTATAATACCCTACAAAGATCTGACACCGGAAAAAATCAAGCTGCCTAAGCGACCCCCTATTGGTGGCTATATCCGTCCACCCATTACCGACCAGACCTTTGTACCGGAAATTTATCCTAAATAGTTCGACCTGAATAAATCATAGCACATTGATTTATAAAGAAAT
>JANELJ010000141.1 GCA_024511395.1 Gammaproteobacteria bacterium
TCAACTCATGGTTTATGTCCAGCATGTTTTCAAGGCGCATCCTGAACAGGTCTTCCTGAGGTATTTTTGGCTGTTTCTCTGGCTTCATTCTGGTCTGGAAATTTGCAAGGTAATAAGGCTTGTTTTACCAAAAACCTGCAAATTTAACACCCATAATCAAGCAATATTTCCTTATAAATCAATGTGCTATGATTTATATGTAGTAGCATAGAACAATTTTGCCAAATGGCGATGTCAACGTTGACGGTCTCCAAAACAACCGTTTAGTGGTGGTATTCATTATTGGAATCCATTGTTAAACATAAACGAAAACAATTAACGGATGTGCTTGAAAGAACATATTTTTTCCTGAAAGAAAATGCTGGCAGAGCTCATCCTAAACGAGATAAGTCTACTGGACTTTATCAGTTTGGTGTAGAATCTAATTATGGAGTTACATCCGGATGGGTAAACTATTGAAACGAAATGATAAAATCCTTAAAGACATACCTGTGAATTCTTATTAACTAAAGCATAGCAGTTAACACTTAAAAATTCTAATAAGTTACTTATTAAATCAATGGAAAAAACCAGCCATCCATATCGTATTGAAGTTTCCAGCCGGGCCAAATATATGCGCCTGCGTGTTTCCCTGCATAAAGGGGTTGTGGTAGTGGTTCCTCGTAAGATGACTAACAGGCAGATTCAGACCTGGGTACCTGATTTTGTTAAGGAACAGCAGTCCTGGATTGATTCGGTACTGGAAAAGTTACAGGCTGAACAGGCACAAAATCCGCTACTGAAAGATTTCAAACTGCCAGAAAATATTGCATTGTCTGCTCTGGATCAGAATTTCAGTGTCAGCTATCAACAGGATTATGATACTGAAAATTTAAGCCTGGCTCATGCCAGTGACTTTGATCTTCAGATTAGAGGACGTATAAACAATAACCGGCAGGTTTTTCAGTTGTTTGAACTGTTTTTTAAGGATTATGCCTATGAGTTTTTGAAGCTTCGTCTGGATATGTACAGTGAGCAGTTTAATCTGCCTTATCAGCGCCTGACAGTACGGGCACAGAAAACTCGCTGGGGAAGCTGTTCGGCAAAGAAAAACATTAACCTGAATTACCGGCTGATTTTTTTACCGGAACATTTAATGAATTATGTGCTGCTACATGAACTGGCTCATATTCGGCACATGAATCATTCAAAACAGTTCTGGACTTTACTGGAAAGTATGGCCCCGGATGCCAGAGGGCAGGACCGGCAGTTAAATAAAGCTACCCGACAACTGCCGCAGTGGCTGTCATTTAATTACTGAGGGTATTAGCGAGGCTGGTTGCCGGAGTAGAAGGAGGCTTTACTTGCCCCACATATTACGGGTAATGAGCCAGACAATCAGGGTAATGCCCAGAGCACCCATAAAAATTAAGGTATGCAGTTCAAAATAATTAAAAAAGCTCTGACTCAGGCTGATGATAGAACCCAAGCTGTCTGGCGAGTCATTCTTAATAATGCCTATTGTACCCATCACTAATAACAGCAGAGGTACAGGTAATAGAAATACAGCCAGTTTCTCCAGCATATGCCGGATAGCCGGTGACAGTTTAAACCCTGATATGGGTTTTATTTTAAAAGGTGTTTTCTGTATATACATCATGTTTATCCGTCCCCTGAATAAAGTCCTGTTTCTTTCTGTTAGCGAGTGTTTTTGCTGTAAATTTTTATACTGTTTGAATATATAGTGATATTAACAAATAGTTATGATAGCAGCATGACAAGCATTCTATAGTGTTATATTGTGTTGGTTGTATGTAAACTCAATGTTTTCACTTCAAATAACCTAGTGAAACACTTGGTTAGTATTTAGTAAGTGATAATATACTAAATACTAAGATAATTCAAGGTTTGAATAATTCAGTGTTATTTCCGTCAAAAAATACAATGGTAATTAATATGCCCGAACATAAAAGTATTATTCAACAAACCCAATGCTGGCTGGATAAGGTCGTTATTGGGCATAATTATCTGTCCCTTTGCTAAAAAAGAGCGGGATGCCGACCGGATCCGCTTTGTAGTGGAATCTTCAGGTCAATTTGAAACAGCCCTGGAAAACCTGCTCAGGGAGTGCGAATACCTGGAGCAGAACAGCGATATGGAAACCACGCTATTTATTCTTGAAAATATAGCTGAAAATTTTAATGACTACCCGGATTTTCTGGATATTGCAAACCAACTATTAATTGACCAAGGGTATGAAGGCATTTTTCAGCTGGCCAGTTTTTATCCGGATTATTGTTTTGCTGACACGGATCCGGATGATCCGGCCAATTATACCAACCGTTCTCCCTAGCCCATGCTGCACATTATCCGGGAAGCCAGTCTGGAGCATGTACTGCAGAATTATCCGAATCCTGAAGATATTCCACGGAGAAATATCGAGTACTGTCGTGACCTGGGACTGGAAGTGATTCAGAAAATGCTGAATGACTGTAAATAGCGCTGTTTAGGCCGCTACTTCAACTTGGTTCTGGCCTCTGTGTTTGGCCTGGTACATGACAGTATCCGCCATTTCAAGCAGCTTTTCATAATTTTTGCCGTGCTCAGGATAAGACGTGATCCCCAGGCTGATGGTAATATTGATAGTTGTCTGTTCTAACTCAATATCCTGTCCGGATATTTTCAGGCGTAACCGTTCAGCCAGTTCCATGGCTTTAGTTCGGGCAGTTTCAGGCAAAATAACCACAAATTCTTCTCCGCCGTAACGGGCAACATAGTCGCTGGTACGGACAGAGCTTAATAAAAAGTCAGCAAATAGTTTCAGTATGTTGTCACCTGCCTGATGTCCGTAACGATCATTAATACGTTTAAAATGGTCTATATTAATCATAAAGATGGATAAACTGTGATTATAACGCTCTGTTCTGAGCAGTTCTTCCTTAAAGTGTTTTTCTAATTCAGCCCGGTTAAATAATCATGTTTGGTCTGGTAATCCAGTTCCATTTCTATGTTTTTTCGATAAGTGATGTCCTGGTGAGTACCGCAGAGACGCAGTGGCTCATCGGTTTGTTTATTATATTCAACAACTGAGCCGGAACCCTGAATCCATACCCAGTGTCCATCCCTGTGTTTCATCCTGAAATCAGCACTATACGGTTTATGGTCAGAAATGGCTTTTTCTACAATGGAATTTAAGCGTCCCTTATCTTCCGGATGAATACGTGATTCCCAGTCACTGACATTATTATCAATATCGGAACGTGTTAAGCTCAGCATTTCCAGCCAGCGATCATTCACCGTATGTTCACCGGTTTTAAGGTTGTGATCCCAATCGCCCAGTTCAGCACCGTTAATCACGTTATTGAGCAGCTGTTCAGAATTGGCTAGTGCTTGGTTACTCTGTTCGAGTTCTTTTGTTCTGGCTTTTACCAAGGATTCACTTTGGGCGACTTCATTCTGAAGTTTATTGATCAGTTCCTGATTATGAAATTCCAGTAAAATGGATTTGATAATATGCTCATGAGTATTGCGGGCAAACAGAGTCATTATTAATGTATAGAGAAAAACAGAAAGAATTAATAAAGAATACTCCTGAAAATTAATAAGTGACAGTTTAATAATAAACCCGATCAGTATTGGCGTAACATAGATTAAAAAAACGGGAATACGGACTGCCAGTATGGCCACTGCAGAAGCGGTAACACCATAGAAAAACGTCCAAATGGATATAGGGAAAAAACAGGACACTGGTCCAGGCCAGGTCAGGCCGGCTAAGCCCGTTGCCAGGGCATAAAGGCGTATCTATTGAGCAGCGCTATATCGGTCTGGTGTATACTTATTGAGGTACCAGAGCAGCAGGTGGATACCGGCCGCAAACAACATAAGGACCGGCCAGATAAAATGTAAACCGGCAGGAAGATAATCATGAAGAATAAAATAATAAAGCAGGGCTACCACTAAAATAGCACTATTAGACACCGGTGCCTGCAAATAGAGCAATTCGGCTATTTTTTCGGTGATCTGTATATCCCTACTGGCCTGTGTATCAACAACCAAGTAGCAAACCCTCTAAAACTCCCCATAAAACAGATATCATCACAATCTAATATACTAATTTTAGTTGGTTTTTAGTATATTGCATTAAAATTAGACTGATTATCTCAGCAGGCTATGATAAGTTACCGGAGTGGAAAAATAAAATTAACCAGTGTTGTCAGTCTTGGGGTTAAAGCGTTTCGTCCTGTCTGGCTAAATGCCCATGCCGTTATAAGCAGGGATGCTGTTTTAAAATCGCCCTGATCCAGATAACTAGCCAGTGCCGGCAGCTCAAGCTGTTCATCCAGAGTCTTTAACTGGGTTTTAGCTTCCGCTACCGTTATAGTATTATTAACATGACGTTGTTGAGAGGCTATGCTCTTTAACCGTTCTTTGGCCTGTTCCGGTGTCAGTGGTGTATCCATCTTGAAACTCCAAACAGAATAAAGGCGAAAATCAGGGCCACTCCAGACATGGTCAGTGCTGCCATCTCAGGGCTCATGGTATGGGTCAGTAGGCCGTATATGGCCCAGAGGAAAAAACCAAAGGCAATCAGAGCCAGGGTAAAACCTAAACTGATTAAACCCAGAGAATAACCTAACTTGACAGTATGCTTTTTAAGTTCCCGGCCTTCTGCCTCCAGCAGTTCTAAAAGGGCGATAACATAATCTGATAGTGAATACCGGTTTCATTATTTGCGTCCCATGATTCGAGCCAGCACATAACCTACACCCAGAGCCACTAAAACACTGCGCACGGGATTGGCCTTGATATTGGAGTCAAGTGTATGTACCAAGGACTCACCTTCTTCCTTATATTTCTCAAAATCTTCTTCAATTTGATCAACAACCGACGCGGTTTCATCATCATTCTTTGCTTCAGCCGTTTTACCTTGGTTTAAGGCTTCCACAGCTGCGGTTAATGCAGCAATATCTTCTTTAAGGTTCTTAAACTCTGCTTTTCTGCTTTTAAGTCATCAATCTCTGATTTTTCATTCATCATATTTTCCTTATCATTGCCAGATATTATTGTACTGATATTGAATAACTGATGTTGTCCAGTATCATGGTATTACGGAGTTACAATTTATACTGCGTTAAAAAGCCAGCAGGCGAATATAACTGACCAGAGCTTCAGCGTCTTCCTGACTTAATATGCCTTCCTAGGCTGGCATATAACGCCCTTTGCCTTTGAGAATACTGTTAATAATGTCGGCATTACTGAGCGGATTGGTTTCATTTGGATTGGTATGATCTATTGGGGTTATACCCATTAACTGGGCCATAATACCTTCGCCGTCACAGACCTGGCAGTAAGTATGATAAAGCTTCATACCCACCACCGGATCGCCCATGAGAGGGTGTCTGGAGGTTTTTGCAATTGTTCATCGCTGAAAATGTCTTTCCATTCCGGCATGGCTTTGCTGAGAAGGTTGTGTCTGTCACGTCCGGTAATGGTCTGTTTTCCCCGTCCGGTGATGATTTTCTTTAAAATGGTATCACTGCGGGCCTGTATGGTGGTGCTTAGATCTGCAGGTTTGATCTGCATGACTTTTGCCAGCGGTCCGTCACCCTGACCGGCAGTGCCGTGACATAACTGGCAATAAGAAACATACTGACGCCGGCCTTCATAAGCCAGCGGCGGGTTAGCAAAGGTCCGGCTGGCTGAAAGCATCAGTATGGAAAACAGTAATAAGCCAAAAACAAGGTTATTGTTTTTATTCATGGTGGTTCTCAGCTTAACTAGTTCAACCTGAATAATACCGTTTTAAGCCTGACTTCAAGCAGCTGATTGCCCCGGTTTGATAAAATATCCCATCAAACCGGAAATAATTTTGAGCCACAAAAGCCGGAGCTTATTGAGGATCTTTCTTAACCTGAGATCTGGATAAGAACCCAGTCATTTACCTAAATACAGAGAGTTTTCATATCACTCTCATCTATTCTGATTGTCGGTTTGTCTTTTTTATGACAATAGGCAATCAGAGAACCA
>JANELJ010000377.1 GCA_024511395.1 Gammaproteobacteria bacterium
CTTCAATATCTACCATTTTTTTCTGCTGGTACACCAGGCTGATGTCCTTTGCGACAATTTTTAAATCGGAGGCAATGGAATTAAGGTTGCCGGGATACTGATGTTCCAGAAATTTTGTGTGAATGGGACGTGCGGCCGGGAAGCTGCCCGTTTGCTCCATGTGTTCTATCGCAAACTGCCTGACTCGCTCCAGGCGTTCAAGTGATTCGGCTCTGACGGTTTCGGCCATGGCTTGTGTGCTCCCACTGATGGTTAAATTTTTTCTGAGTATCATTGAAAATGACAATGGCAATAATAATGGCAGTCAAACATGCTATATACCATTGCAATATACTGCAAGCTATATATAATGGGTATATAGCAAGGTATTTTATATGAGGTGATAAATGGCTACTGGTTCTGTATTTGTAAACAATAGAACTCAGGCAGTACGGCTTCCTGCTGAGACTCGTTTTCCTGATGATGTAAAAAAAGTTGTTGTTCGGGTGTTAGGTAAAGAGCGAATATTAACGCCCGTTGAAAACACCTGGGACAGTTTCTTTCTTTCAGAAGATAAGGTAAGTGATGATTTTATGTCTGAGCGAGCTTCTCAGGAACAGACCGACCGGGAATCACTTTAATGCTAAAGTACATGCTTGATACCAACATTGCTATTTATGTCATTAAGCGGCGACCCATTGAAATGTTGAAAACCTTTAATCAACATGCAGGTCAACTCTGTATCAGCTCAATTACTTTGGCAGAATTATTACACGGAGTAGAGAAAAGCCGGTTTGTGGAGCAAAACCTTAAAAATGTTGAAAATTTTATATCACGTCTTGAGGTTTTAGAATACGGTTACAAGGCTGCCTCTCATTATGGTGATATTCGGGCTGATTTAGAACGTAAAGGCACTTCAATTGGAGTTAATGATTTACACATAGCTGGACATGCCAGAAGTGAAGGCTTAATTATTGTAACAAATAATGTTCGGGAATTTGAAAGAGTCCCTGGTTTACGTTTAGAAAACTGGGTTAAATAGGAAATATATATGGAAATATTTTACTTTTTACCGGGTACGCTAATTATGGCAATTTCTGACTGGGGTATGAGGATGTATATGCGTTCAAAAGAACGTCAAAATTTATCTGATGCAGAAATAACTTTTTTAAGGCCTGGAACCCATAGTCAGTTGTTCAAATGACTATTTTAAACCCTTATCTTTTTGAGTAGTTTGGCCTGTATATGAAGATGTCCCTTATATGCTGATACCGTTTCGAGTGTATAACGAATCAACCTCCCGGACATAGAGGATATCAGAAACCAGATTGTCGGCAGTAAATAAATAATAGCTTAAAATTTACCATAACTCTTAATTTTTTAACAATATATCAGGAATTGACATGTGGGTGTCAGGCTTACATAATAAAATACATACGTAGTTTGGAGCAAACCTTATGAGTACGAATATTTCATTAACACCAGAGCTTGAAGAGTATGCAAGAAATCAGGTTGCCGGAGGTCTTTATGGTTCTATCAGTGAATTTATGCGTGATGCAGTCAGAATGCATCGAAAAAAAAATTTAGAGTACCGTCTTTACTTACATGAAATGCATAAAGAATTAGCTCAGGCATCAGAACAAATTGATCAAGGTGAAATCTCCCCTTTAAATATAAAGGAAATGACAGAGCATGTTTTCAGTGAGCATGAAAATGAGTAAAAACAAGTTTCCTCTTCCTGTTTACAAAACGCCGATTGCAGAACGAAAAATTATTGAAATTGCGCAATGGTCAGTTAAAAAATGGGGTAAAAAAACAGCACGTGAGTATTTGGCTAATCTGGAAAAAA
>JANELJ010000378.1 GCA_024511395.1 Gammaproteobacteria bacterium
CCGGCTTTTGTGGCTCAAAATTATTTCCGGTTTGATGGGATATTTTATCAAACCAGAACAATCAGCCGCTTTAAACCTGGCTTGATGTCAGACTTAAAACGGTATTATTCAGGTTGAACTACTTATTGGATATATGGCTTTTTTTATTTCTATAGGGCTTTATTACGCAGTGTACTATTAAGGACAATGGCTTTCCCCTGCCATGTATCCTGTTCCTGTAAATGATCTTCAATGGCTTGGGTAGGGCGCATTTTTTCTTTTGTCCAGGCAGGGGCGATTAGTTCATCCCAGCGGCTGGCTACAGCAGCCAGTCTCTGTACGGCAATATCCGGTGACAGATGTTTCAGGAACAGACTGACTTTATGAATATACTCATCCAGTTCAATGGGCTGAAATTTCCCCATCTGGTACTGTAAGGCTAGGGGGTGCTTAGTACATGAAGATTATTCAGTTTGACATTATTAACAGGCAGTTCATTTAAAATCTGTGCTGTTTCAATTAGCTCCTGATCGGTTTCTCCGGGTAGTCCGAACATAAGATGGATACCGATATCCACGCCGGTATGCTGATGCAGTTTTTCAATGGCTTCATAACCGCGCTGCAGAAAGTCCAGATGATGATCAAAAAAACTTTGCAGGCCCAGTTCAACCATAACGTAATGTGTATCATGAGTCTGTTTCAGCAGGGGCAGGATGCGTTTGGGTAGACAGTCAGGCCGGGTGCCTAAAACCACGCCATTAATATTATCCAGAGCCAGGGCAATATCAAAGCGTTGTTCCAGTTCTGATACCCCATCAAAGGTATTGGTATAGGACTGAAAATAAACCAGAAAAGATTTAGCACGATACCGTTTAGCTATTTTATCCCGGTTAATAATTATCTGATCCTGTAGTGATTTATCCTGTTCCAGATGATAAGCTGCCGATCCCCATTCGTCGCAGAAAATACACAGGGGCATTCTGGAATTGGGCTGACGGTTGGGACAGGTTTCAGCAATACTGACCGATACCTTATAAACTTTTTCACCAAAACGCTGTTTGTAAAACTGACTAATAGGGTAGTAACGTTTGCCTTCCCATCTCATTGATGCGTCCAGTCCTTAATATAGTTGCTGACTAGTGAGTTAATCAGTTCTTTCGGGTTGCAGGCAGAGGTTATAAACAGGTTATCGTTAATAGACAGGGTGCATATCCCGTGTACGCTGCTCCAGAGTACACAGCTGGTGCGTATGATTTCCTGTTCTGAAGATTCTGGTTTAATGCGTTTAAGTTCCGTTTCAATTAGAGAAAACAGACTGTTTACCTGACTAAGATACCAGTCCGGAAGAGGTTCATTCCCCAGTACATCAGAATCAAAAATCAGTGTCCAGAGCCCTTGGTGCTTGTGAGCAAATTCAAGATAAAGATTGGCATAAGCCAGAATATTGTCTTCTGGACTGTGGTGCTTTATATCAAGCTGTAAACAATCTTCGTACAGGCGTTTTAAGGTACGGGCATTAACATGCAATAGTAGATCAGGCAGGTTTTTAAAAATCTGGTACAGAGTGCCTACTGTATAACCCATTTTTGTGGCAATCTGGCGTGTACTTAAAGCACTGGCAGGTTTAGTATTGAGTAATTGTTCTGCAGAACTCAGTGCCAGTTCGGTTAACTGTTCGCGTGTATGGTCGCTACGACGGGCCATAAATTTTCCTGACTGTTTTAAGTTTTTAGTATTATAAGTGAAAATGGGGTTCAGTTCATAAATTGTTAAAAAACAAATTGTTGGGTTTATGTGTTGACAGATAAAACAATTATATGCTATACTTAAATAACAGGG
>JANELJ010000142.1 GCA_024511395.1 Gammaproteobacteria bacterium
GGATATTTTAAGGCGATTTGAAGATTTGTTATAAAAACAATTTCAAAACAGCTGGTTATAAACAAATTGTTAAAGAACGTATGAGCGAAACAGGACTCTCAAGGGTGAGCTGTCGCTCTAACGGGCGTTAATAATCAACTGTTTCATTTTCAGGGCTGCTTGGGACAGGGTTCTGTCTTTATGACTGACAATGCCCAGTTGTCTGCTGGTATTAAAGCCTTTTACCTGCAATTGGATCAGAGAGTGATCAATCAGGGTGTCGGGTAGAACACTCCAGCCCAGACCTACACTGACCATCATTTTTATAGTTTCCAGATAATTATTGGAGAGTTTTTCCTGTACCGTAATATTAAACCCTGCGAGAAACTGGTCAATCAGTTCCCGGGTAAAGGTACCTTTATCGGGTAAAATAGCCGGGTAATGACTTAACTGCTGAAACTCATTTTCAGAAATAAGAATTTTATCTTTTACAGGGTTTATTGATGAGCGGGACGCCAGAACAGGATGATCCCGGTTTACCGTAATACTAAGCGGGTCAGACCAGATATTTTCCAGTGTTAGGCATGGGGCTGGATGATTAGGCAGGGTAATCACCGCCAGCTCAATTTCTGCATTTTCTACAGCCTGGCAGGCTGCTTCGGATTCCATAAAGTCAAGATGCAGATCCACCTGTGGATAGGCGTTGACGTATTGCTTCAGAACCGGCGGTAGATAATGCAGACCGATATGGTGACTGGTGATCATTAAAAACTCACCGGCTACTTCATCCCGCATTTTGGCCAGAGCATTTTTACTACTATTAAGTTCTTCTATAATTGCCTGGGCACGGGGCAGAAATATTCGTCCGGCCTCGGTCAGAACAATATTTTTCTTTACCCGATCAAAAAGCGGATAGTTTAATTCATTTTCCAGGGCGGAAATGCGTTTACTGACGGCCGGCTGGGTTAGAAACAGTCTTTCTGCCGCCTGAGAAAATGAGCCGGTTCTGGCAACCATTAAAAAGGTTTCAATAGAGGGAATATCCATAAACAAATTATAACTTAAATTTAATAAGACATATAACTAATAGTTATACAAAATATAAAGAATTTGAATTTGAGTTATCAAATGCTTAAGAGTAGTATTACGCCTAAAATACTGAACCAATCGGGACAATTTCCGTCGGGAGAAGAAAATGAGTGCAAAAACCCTGTATGACAAGTTGTGGGATAGTCATGAGGTTAGAAAAAATGATGATGGTACTTCCTTATTATATATAGACAGGCAGTTAATTCATGAGGTGACTTCGCCGCAGGCATTTGAGGGGCTTAGACTGGCGAATCGTAAACCTTGGCGTGTATCTGCCAACCTAGCTACCCCAGATCATAATGTGCCCACTACCAACCGGGCAGAGGGTATTGCCGATCCCATCTCTAAAATTCAGGTGGAAACCCTGGATAAAAACTGTCATGACTTTGGTATTACTGAATTTAGAATGGATGATATCCGTCAGGGTATTGTACATGTGATTGGTCCGGAGCAGGGCGCCACTCTGCCCGGTATGACACTGGTTTGCGGAGACTCTCATACGTCAACACACGGGGCTTTCGGTACTCTGGCTTTCGGGGTTGGCACCTCTGAAGTGGAGCATGTACTGGCAACCCTGTGTCTTATCCAAAAAAAATCAAAAAATATGCTGGTACGGGTTGATGGTCAGTTAAAGCCCGGCGTGACGGCAAAAGATATTATCCTGGCCATTATCGGCATCATAGGCACTGCAGGTGGTACGGGATATGCCATTGAGTTTGCAGGGGAAGCCATTCGCTCTCTGTCTATGGAAGGGCGTATGACAATATCCAATATGGCTATTGAAGCCGGAGCCCGTGCCGGTATGATTGCAGTCGATGATACTACGATTGAATATGTTAAAGGCAAAACCTATGCGCCAAAGGGCGGGCAATGGGAAATGGCCGTGCAATACTGGAAAAACTTCCATTCCGATGAGGGCGCTGACTTCGATAAGGAAGTGATCCTGGATGCCTCCTGTATAGAGCCTCAGGTAACATGGGGTACCTCACCGGAAATGACCATTGCTATTAATGAGCGGATCCCTGATCCGCAACAGGAAAGCGATGCGGTGAAAAAAGAAGGCATGAAGGCCGCACTTAAATATATGGGGCTTGAAGCCGGTACGCCGATTAATGAAATGCCGGTTGATGTGGTCTTTATCGGCTCCTGCACCAATTCCCGTATTGAAGATATGCGGGCCGCAGCAGAAATTGTCAGGGGCAGAAAAGTGGCTGATAATGTTCAGCAGGCTCTGGTGGTTCCCGGTTCCGGCCTGATAAAACAGCAGGCAGAAGCAGAAGGCCTGGATAAAATTTTTAAAGAGGCCGGTTTTGAATGGCGTGAGCCGGGCTGTTCCATGTGTCTGGCTATGAATGCAGACCGGCTTGAACCCGGCCAGCGTTGTGCCTCGACCTCCAATCGTAATTTTGAAGGGCGTCAGGGGCAGGGCGGTCGTACCCATCTGGTCAGTCCGGCTATGGCCGCTGCAGCCGCAGTCACCGGCCATTTTATTGATGCTTCGCAGCTGGCCGCAACTTCCGGCAGCGATGTTTCCGGCTCGACAGTATAAAAGGAGTACTATAATGGAGAAGTTTACAAAATTAAGTGCTATTGCAGTACCTCTGGATCGTGCCAATGTGGATACCGATGCCATTATTCCTAAACAGTTTTTAAAGTCCATTAAACGCAGTGGTTTTGGTCCTAATCTGTTTGATGAATGGCGTTATCTGGATCATGGTGAACCGGGTATGGATAACTCAAACCGGCCGCTTAATCCTGACTTTGTATTAAATCAGCCTCGTTACCAAGGGGCTCAGATTTTGCTGGCATGGGATAATTTCGGTTGCGGTTCTTCCAGGGAGCATGCCCCATGGGCACTGGAAGATTATGGTATCCGGGTGATTATAGCGCCCAGCTTTGCCGACATTTTCTATAATAACTGCTTTAAGAACGGTCTGTTACCTATTGTTTTACCAGAAGAAATAGTGGATGAACTGTTTAAGCTGGTAGAAGCTAATGAAGGCCTCAAACTGACTGTTGATCTGGAGCAGAAAACCATTACTGCAGATACCGGCTTAAAAATTAACTTTGAGCTGGATGAATTCCGCCGTCATTGCCTGCTGGAAGGGCTGGATGAAATCGGTTTAACACTGGCTCATGCCGATGAAATTTGTCAGTATGAAGAGAAACAGAAAAAGATCACGCCCTGGTTATTTAATGAGTAGAGGCAAATTATTTAGATTCAATTATCAAGATAAACTAGAGAAATAATAATATGACTAAAAAAATTGCGGTTCTGCCCGGTGATGGTATCGGCATTGAAATTGTTGCCCAAGCCGTTAAGGTGCTGGAATGTTTAAATGCGGATTTCGGTTTGAATGCTGAAATGGAACAGGGGCTGGTAGGAGGTTCTGCCTATGATGAAACCAGTTCACCTTTACCTGAAGCCACTCTGAAACTGGCCAAAGAAGCTGATGCGGTATTATTAGGTGCCGTGGGCGGCTATAAATGGGAATCACTGGATATTTCAGTACGCCCCGAAAAAGGGCTGCTGGGGCTGCGTTCTGAACTGGAACTGTTTGCCAATCTGCGGCCTGCTATTTTATATCCGCAGCTGGCACATGCCTCTACTCTAAAGCCTGAGGTGGTTTCAGGGCTGGATATAATGATTGTACGTGAGCTGACCGGCGGTATCTATTTTGGTCAGCCAAGAGGTGTCAGAGAACTGGAAAATAGTGAAAAACAGGGTTTTAACACACTTATCTATAAAGAGTCTGAAATTGAGCGAATTGCTCATGTGGCTTTTGAAACAGCTATGAAATGTGATAAACGTCTCTGCTCTGTAGACAAAGCTAATGTACTGGAATGTACAGAACTTTGGCGTGAAGTAGTTGAACGGGTTAGTAAGGACTATCCTGAAGTGGAACTCAGTCATATGTATGTGGATAATGCCGCTATGCAGCTGGTACGGGCACCCAAGCAGTTTGATGTTATGGTAACTACTAATATGTTTGGTGATATTCTGTCCGACTGTGCCGCCATGCTGACCGGCTCTATTGGTATGCTGCCGTCCGCTTCCATGGATAAAAATCAGAAAGGTATGTATGAACCTATCCATGGTTCAGCACCGGATATTGCCGGTCAGGATATTGCCAACCCACTGGCCACCATTTTATCGGTTGCCATGATGCTGCGTTATTCACTGGGTGCTGAAGCACTGGCGGTTAAAGTTGAAAAAGCCGTGGATGATGTTCTGAACCAGAATTTAAGAACCGAAGATATTTATACGCAAGGGGATATTAAAGTCGGCACCAGTGCCATGGGTGATGCAGTTGTAGCTGCCTTAAAATCCTAATTAATATTAATGATAACTATTTATAAGCTAGGAATAGAAAAATGACTAAAGAATTTGATGTTGCAGTTGTCGGTGCTACTGGTGCCGTCGGCGAAACCATGATGGCGATACTAGAACAACGTGATTTTCCAGTTCGTAACTTATACCCGCTGGCCAGTGAGCGTTCTGCCGGTAAAAAAGTCCAGTTTAAAGGTAAAAACTATACGATTGAAGAGCTCAGTACCTTTGATTTTTCCAAAGTACAGATCGGTCTGTTTTCAGCAGGTGGCAGTATTTCAGAGATATATGCCCCTAAAGCGGCTGAAGCCGGTTGTGTTGTGGTCGATAATACTGCTCATTTCCGCTATGACGATAATATTCCCCTGATAGTACCGGAGGTTAATCCACATGCTATTGCCGGATACACCAATCGCGGGATTATAGCCAATCCAAACTGTTCCACTATCCAAATGCTGGTGGCATTAAAGCCCATTTATGATGCCGTGGGTATTGAGCGTATTAATGTCTGTACTTACCAGGCTGTTTCCGGAACCGGAAAAAATGCCATTGAAGAACTGGCGACTCAGACAGCTAATATTCTGAACTGTAAGGAAGTAAAAGCTGAAGTTTACCCTAAGCAGATTGTGTTTAATGTGCTGCCGCATATTGACGTATTTAAGGATAATGGCTATACCAAGGAAGAAATGAAAATGGTCTGGGAAACCCAGAAGATTTTTGAAGATGATTCCATTATGGTTAATCCAACAGCGGTTCGAGTTCCAGTCTTTTATGGTCACTCAGAAGCACTTCATATAGAAACCAAAGAAAAAATCAGTGCCGAAAAAGCCACTGAACTGATGCAGAGCTTTGATGGTATTGAAATTCTGGATACCCAGGAAGACGGTGGTTATGCGACAGCCGTTACTGAAGGCGCAGGTAATGATCCGGTTTACGTCAGTCGTATCCGTGAAGACATTTCCCATCCTCGCGGACTGGATATGTGGGTGGTTGCCGATAATGTACGCAAAGGTGCCGCTCTGAACAGTGTCCAGATTGCAGAAATACTGATTAAAGATTACCTGTAGTCATCATTATATTCCCTCTCCCTTCGGGAGAGGGTTAGGGTGAGGGCGGGATAAAAAATTCAAGGAAGCGTGAATTGATTTGCAAAATTTAAATAGTCCGACCTGAACAAATCATAGCACATTGATTTATAAGGAAATATTGGCGATTTGTGGGTTTTAAATTTGCAGGTTTTTGGTAAAATAAGCCTTATTGCCTTGCAAATTTTCAGACCAGAATGAAGCCAAAGAAACAGCCAAAAATACCTCAGGAAGACCTGTTCAGGATGCGCCCTGAAAACATACTGGACATAAACCATGAGTTGATTAAGTTATCAAAACACATAGACCGGGAAAGTCTTGATAAAGAATGGGGTGCTCTGTTTGTATCCACTAAAGGTGCTCCTGCCATTCGCACTCGATTGATTGCAGGATTGCATTACCTGAAACACCTTCATGATTTATCAGATGAACAGGTAGTAAAAGGCTGGA
>JANELJ010000379.1 GCA_024511395.1 Gammaproteobacteria bacterium
GGGGCATGAAACAGACCTGGCAGAAAACCCGGAAGGTGTTACATCGATGGGTACACATTATTGCTCTGGGGTATATTGTACCTCAATTGCGGGCTATTAAATGTCCGGACCCGGTATTGCGCTTAATTGATAATACGCCCTGGCGAAAGAATACACCCATTACTGCCGGAAGAATACGAATGGGACTGATAAGGTATTTTTCGCAGGTTAGGGTCAGGGACTGGTGGGATGGTAAGTCCCAAAAATTCCACCCACCGGATACGGATATTTTAAGGCGATTTGAAGATTTGTTATAAAAACAATTTCAAAACAGCCGGTTATAAACAAATTGTTAAAGAACGTATGAGCGAAACAGGATTCTCAAGGGTGAGCTGTCGCTCTAAACTTTAGTTACAGTAATTTATATTTTAAAATTATCGCCTAGGTAGACTTCACGTACTTGTTCATTAGCCAATAGAGCATCCGGGGCTCCTTTGGCAATGACACTACCGTCATTCATAATATAAGCCCGGCGGCAAACGCTCAAAGTTTCACGTACATTATGATCAGTAATGAGGACACCAATATTCTTTTCGGTCAGATGGGTGATTATGGATTGAATATCACTGACGGAAATGGGATCGACTCCGGCAAAAGGTTCATCGAGCAGGATAAAGTCCGGCTCCATTGAGAGGGTTCTGGCGATTTCTACCCGTCGACGCTCACCGCCGGAAAGACTTATCCCCATGGATTTACGGATATGAGTGATGCTCAGTTCATTAAGTAACTGTTCCAGATGATCTCGACGATCAGTACGGTTTAAGTCATTACGGGTCTGTAAAATTGCTAGGATATTTTCTTCTACCGTCAGTTTTCGAAAAACGGAGGCTTCCTGGGGCAGATAGCCTATTCCCAGCCGGGAACGTTTATGAATGGGCAGACGGGTAATATCCTGGTCGCGGCAGAGAATATGGCCGCTGTCGGCTTTAATCAGTCCTACCATCATATAAAAACTGGTGGTTTTACCGGCACCATTAGGGCCGAGCAGTCCCACCACTTCCCCTTTCTGCAGGGTAAAAGACACGTCTTTAACCACCTGACGGGATTTAAAGGTTTTGTTCAGCTTTTCAGCACGCAGTTCAACAAGTTTGGAAGACATAAGGGATTATTTATTTTTACTCTTGGGCTGAATGGTGATTTTTACACGACCGCCGGATTTAATTGGCTGACCTTGTTTGTCTTTTTTGCTTTTGGCAATAACGGTTTCCCGTTTAGTGTCGTAAATAATTTTATCGCCGCTGAAAGTATCTCCGCCCTGCCATACAAAGGCATTTTTCAGCAGATGAATTTTATCTTTTTTAAGGTAATAAATCATGGTGCTGGCACGGGCCCGAAAATCCTTGTCCTTACCTTCCGGCCTCTGCTTAAAGGTGGCTAATTTGCCCTTGGTTCCCTCAGCCACAGCCTTTTCCAGCTCTTTATTTTTATCATTATACAAGGTCAGCTTATGCGCCTTAATGACCATATTACCCTGAACCAGTACCACATTCCCGGTATAAATACTGATCCCCTTCAAATCATCAATATCCGCCGTATCCGCCTCCAGCTCAATAGGCTGATCCCGATCACTGGCCAATGCCAGCACATCCACCGAACAAAGCAAAGAAAAAAATACCCAAATTAAAACCAGCCCCACTTTCATTAGATAAAAACCCTCAATATACTTTCACTTAATACTTAATACTTAATACTTAATACTTAATACTTAATACTTAATACTTAATACTTAATCACAGGTATGTCTTTAAGGATTTTATCATTTTGTTTCAATAGTTTAC
>JANELJ010000380.1 GCA_024511395.1 Gammaproteobacteria bacterium
TACCTCAATGCTGAACAACGCTATCTTATTCGTCAGGAAAAAAGCAAACCCTTACTGGATGACTTTAAACAGTGGTGTGATGATAAAGTCTCTAAAACAACCAAAGACAGCAAGCTGGGTGATGAATCAAAACCCAAGGGGTGCTGATGCCAGTGCCATTTTATATTCTCTGGTGCAAACAGCGAAAGCCAATAATCTGGAACCCTTCGCTTTTTTGACGTACATACTGACTGAACTGCCCAAGCTTGGCAGGCATTATGATGAGGAAGCATTAGAGCAATTCATGCCATGGAATTTAACTGAAAAAATTCAGCCTTTAAATAAAGTGGCATGATCCGTCAATGTGGGAAGTTTTGACGTATACGATTAAAGGGATGATTTTTCTGCCGGTGAGCTGAATAAACATGAGCGGCAGTGTATAAATCCAGAGGCACTTACCGGTCTGTGGGCTACTCAGGACAATTGGGCACTGGCCGACACCGGACAGACCGGCCAATGGGTTATCCTGGAAAAATTTAACTGGCTGGTGTCGCAGGTGTTTTCAGAGCTGGAGGACCGGCTTTACACATTTAAGGAAATGGATTATAAAATTAAAATTTATTTTCATGTTACCAAACGCAGTCTGTTTATTGCACGCCTGGATTATAATGAACAACAACAGCTCTGGCTGGAACAGCAGCGCATTATGGTAGTGGACCGTTACTGGTCCAGTTATAAAAAGCCGGCAAAAAATGAACAGGCTGGTAAAAAAGTACCTGAGTCCTCAGCTGAAAGTAGCTCAGATTCAATAATAATTGAGGGAATTCTTGTTAATGCATAATAAAATATTTAAAAAAATTACTAAAATCTGTTGTGTTATTATTATTTTAGTATTCAGCTCAACGGTGTTGATAAATACAGTTTCGGCTCAGGAAACAGCCATGAGCTCACAAACAGCAGGTAAACAAAAGACCGATGCAACCATTATAAACTTCTCAGAATATCAGCCGGGCAGTGGTCAATATACGGTTAAGATGACCATAACCGATGATTATTTATACATTGATGACAGCATGAATGCCAAAGGATTTATTTTGTTTGATCGGCAGAAAAAAATTATCTACAGTGTCAGTGATGATAACCAGCAGATAGTTCAGATTAATAACCAGCCGGTGACGATACCATCACCTATTGAATTGAAACTCAGTGAGAAAAAACTGCCCGTACAAAAAGATGCGCCTTTAATTGAAGGTAAGTCCTCTGAGCACCATCAGTTTTATGTTAACGAAAAACTTTGTTATGAAATGATCTCAGTCCCTGGTCTGATGCCCGATGCGGTAACAGCCATGCAGAATTTTAAACAGGTTCTGGCAGGTCAGCAGGCAGACACTTTAAGGGGTATTCCTGCTGATCTGCAGGAGGGCTGTGATTTATCACAGAATACTTTTTATCCTAAACGTTATCTGCAAAAAGGTTTTCCAGTAATGGAAAAGGGACTATCCCAGGATCAAAATCTTCCGGAAGGGGACAAACTGTCAGCTACGGATGGTATCTCTTATTCCAGGGTATTAATAAATTATACTCAGGAGCCGGTATCAGAGAGTCTTTTTAAATTGCCGGATTATGAGACATTGCCATTAAATTAGTTTATTACTTTAAACCTGATGTATCCCCACGAATTTATTAGAAAATTCGAGGTTTAAATAAGATCGACTTTCATGGTGAAATATGAACAAATTTGTTTCGACCAAAAAACAAATCAAAAGAACCCCATGAAAGCCGCTAAATTATTACATAAAATGTTAGAAAGAACCTGCCCTGATATCCATAAAACC
>JANELJ010000143.1 GCA_024511395.1 Gammaproteobacteria bacterium
TAATGTGGTTATGGTAGCCGCTGGACATAACTTAAGAAAGATCCTCAATAAGCTCCGGCTTTTGTGGCTCAAAATTATTTCCGGTTTGATGGGGTCTTTTATCAAACCGGGGCAATCAGCTACTTTAAACCTGGCTTGATGTCAGGCTTAAAACGGTATTATTCAGGTTGAACTATTTAGTTTTTATATAGAAATTGTTTATCAGGAATTATTAAAAATTCATGGAATAATTAGTATTTACTAATTTACACAATAACCATATGAATGATAGGATATTTAACCATAGTATACTCCAACTACAGAAGTAGATATAATATTTAAAGTATTTAATTATTGACTAATAATATGTAAAGACCGTATAATAGCCGGCTCACAAAAGAGCCTTATGGGGTATTTTTGATAATTTTTTAAAGAGTGATACTCGGGTAAATAGCTATGAAAAGAACATTCCAACCAAGTAACCTGAAGCGTAAGCGTACTCACGGTTTTCGTGCCCGTATGGCTACCAAGGCAGGTCGTAAAGTTTTAAATGCACGTCGTGCTAAAGGCCGTCATAAGTTAGCTGTATAATTTTGTCCTCTGCTTCACAGGTTTTTAAGTATTAAAAACCTGTGATACCCAGTCGCTAAATCATCAGGATACATTCTGGCCCAATCAAGCTGTAGAAACTAATTTTTGTTAGAAATTTTAGTCAAATTACATTGATTTTCTGTCTTACAGTAGTTGGTTATAACACCTGATCACGAGAATGCCTGAAAAAAAATGGTTACTGGAAATAAGTTCACCCGTAAGCACAGGCTGCTCCTTCCTTCAGATTATACGTTCGTTTTTAACCAACCGCTTCGTTCCTCAGATATATTACTTACGATTTTAGCCAAATATAATCCTGATACAGCTAACCCACGCCTTGGACTGGCCGTTGCCAAAAAATCGGTTAAGACTGCGTTTCAGAGAAACAGGATAAAACGCTTGGCCAAGGAATTTTTCCGCTTAAATCAGTATAAAATTGCCTGTGCGGATTATGTCTTACTGGTGCGACCCGGTATTGATAAAATGGATAATCAGGTAATTACCCAGTCTATATCCAAGCAATTGAATTATTTAAGAAAAAAGCTGACTAATATGGACAGAAAAGTGGATAAATTAAATAAGTCTGGTAAAAAATAATTTAATTTTCAGCTCATATTTCAGGCAAATTAATGAAATCTTATAAAGCCATATGAGTCTGTATCTGGTAGAATCTGTTTCTTGACTTCAAACTGTATAAGAACGCTTTGTGGGCCAGGTATTCAGATGAATAGTTTATATGAGTATTATCTGACATGACTATTTTCCAGAAAGTTACACTGGCGATATTAAAGGGCTATCAATACCTGATCAGTCCGATATTGGGTAATAATTGCCGTTATTTACCCAGTTGTTCCTGTTATACCCATACAGCGATTGAACGTTTTGGGGTTTTAAAAGGCAGCTGGATGGGATTAAAACGTCTTTTAAGATGTCATCCCTTTCATCCCGGTGGTCTGGATCCGGTACCAGAAAAAGAAGATATGCTGAAACAAAAAACCGATAAGTCATGAATAATAGTTTATTAAAACTGTCAGAAGGCTTAAACGGTTAGAATAGAAGAAAGTCAGAACGGTAAAATCAAAACAAGCTTTAATAGTATTTTAAACCATTTAAAAATTAGTGATTAAAAAAAGTCATACCATGGATACACAACGTTTAATTTTATTTGCTGCATTTATGCTGGTTTCTATGTCCCTGTGGCAGTCCTGGCAATTACAGGTAAATCCGCCACCGCAACAAACCCAAAATCAGGGGCAGAATCAGGAAAAAACAGCCGTTTTAATTCCAGAATCTAATGAACAGACAAAAGATAATAGTGATTTGCCTTCAGCACCTGTCAGTTCAGATTCCAGTGAACAGACTGCGACAGCACCTGAACCTGAACAGAAAATTCTCAGCGGTCAGTGGGTTAAAGTAAAAACCGATGTTTTTGATATTGAAATAGATACCATCGGCGGTGATATACATCGTGTAGCTTTACTGCAATACCCGGTAGATGTAAATACCGATCCCAGTCCTGTTGTATTAATGAATGATAAATCCGGTTTGTACTACGTCAGTCAGACAGGTCTACTGGCCGCCAGTAAAGGCAATTATGCACCGGATCATAAAGTAAAATTTACTGCCCAGAAACTGAATTATGAACTGGGTACCAATAATGAACTGAAAGTGCCTTTAAGCTGGACTTCAGCTGATAGCAAATTTACCCTCACTAAAACCTATACTTTCTTCCCGGGTAAATATGAAATAAAAGTCGATCATACTATTACCAATAATAGTGATCTTGTCTGGAAAGGTTATCTGTATCGCCAGTTCCAGAGAACTGAAGTTGAAGATAAGAATCAAAGTAAATTCATTCATACCTATACCGGCACTATGGTGTCTAAAGAAGGTGACGGCTTTGAAAAAATTGATTTTAACGAAATGCTGGAACAGAATTTTTCCATGCAGAATACCGGCGGCTGGGTATCCTTTATCCAGCATTATTTTATGTCGGTCTGGATTCCGCCTAAAGACAGCAGAGAAAATTATTATTCCCGGGTTACTAATAAAAACACGGCTAAACCCCGTTATATTATCGGTACTATTACTTCAGAAAAACTGGTAGAACCAAAACAGCAGCTAGTATTAAGCGATACTCTGTTTATTGGCCCCAAACTGCAAGAACATATCAACGATCTGGCCGAAGGACTGGACTCTACTGTTGATTATGGTTTCCTGTCTGTTATTGCCCATCCAATTTTCTGGCTGCTGACCCTTATCCAGGGGGTTGTAGGTAACTGGGGTGTGTCTATTATTCTGTTAACCATGGTAATTAAAGGAATGTTCTATAAATTATCGGAACATTCATATAAATCCATGGCGCATATGAGAAAAGTAGCTCCGAGATTAAAAGCCATTCAGGAACAGTATAAGGATAATCCTGGTGAAAAAAATAAAGCCATGATGGATCTGTATAAAAGAGAAAAGATCAATCCATTAGGTGGTTGTTTACCGGTAGTAGTACAGATCCCGGTCTTTATTTCACTATATTGGGTATTACTGGAAAGTGTGGAAATGCGTCAGGCTGATTTTGCATTGTGGATTAATAACCTGTCTGCGCCGGACCCTTATTATGTATTGCCATTGATTATGGGTGTTTCCATGTTTGTACAGCAAAAGCTGAATCCTGCACCAATGGAGCCGGTACAGGCCAAGGTTATGATGGCATTACCGTTTATCTTTACGGTATTCTTTGCCTTCTTCCCATCGGGCCTGGTGTTATACTGGGTAGTCAATAACCTGCTGTCAATTAGCCAGCAATGGTATATTACTAAAAAAATAGAGAATGCCTGATCATTCTATTAGTACTATTGCCGCATTAGCCACCGCCCCCGGTCGAGGGGGCGTGGGCATTATCAGACTGTCCGGCCCCCGATCTTTAAATATTGCCGAACATATCATTAAACAGACCCCGAAACCCCGATTTGCCCATTACCTGCCTTTTTATAGTCAAAATAAACAGATTATAGATTCCGGTATTGTTCTGTATTTTCCCAGGCCCAATTCCTTTACCGGTGAAGATGTGGTTGAATTACAGGGACATGGCGGCCCGGTGGTCATGGATATGTTATTACAGGAAGTGTTTGCCCTGGGAGCAGAACCGGCCAAACCGGGGGAATTCAGTGAACGGGCTTTTCTAAATGACAAGCTGGATCTGGCCCGGGCAGAAGCCATTGCGGATCTCATTGAAGCCAGCAGTGAACAGGCGGCCCGTTCTGCACTGCGCTCCCTGCAGGGCGAATTTTCCCGGTTAATTCATGAACAGGTTGAAGCTTTAATCCAGTTGCGGATTTATGTTGAGTCGGCCATTGATTTTCCGGAAGAAGAAATTGATTTTTTATCTGATTGCAAGGTAGAAAAAGATACCCAGAAAATATTAACAGATCTGAATGCCATTTTTAAAAAAGCACAACAGGGCTGTTTAATTCGTGAAGGGATGACTGTAGCCATCGCCGGACAGCCTAATGCCGGAAAATCCAGCCTGCTTAATGCGCTGTCTGGTAAAGAGTCTGCTATTGTGACAGATATTGCCGGTACCACCCGTGATGTATTAAAAGAAGAAATTAATATTGACGGTATGCCGCTGCATATTATTGATACAGCTGGTTTAAGGGAAAGTGATTGTGAAGTAGAAAAAATCGGTATAAAACGCGCCTGGGATGTCATAGAAAATGCCGATCAAATTCTAATGGTTGTGGATGAATCCTGTATTGATGATCCGCAGCAGCAGACAGTCAATGAACAGCTAATGGCTCAGTTTCCTGAATCCATAGATATTATTATAATTCATAATAAAATCGATCTAGCAGACAAAATACCATCAATCAATCACTCTGAACATCAAACAGAAATTTACCTTTCTGCCAAACAAAATGCCGGTATTGAATTATTAAAAGACCACTTAAAACAATGCATGGGATTTCAAAGTGCCGGCGAAGGAACCTTTATGGCCAGACGCAGACACCTGGAAGCCATACAGAAAGCCATCCAGAATGTAGAAAATGGACTGCTTCAATTACAGGAGTTTTCAGCCGGCGAACTGCTGGCCGAAGAACTCCGTCTTGCCCAGAATGCCCTGTCTGAAATTACCGGAGAATTTACTTCGGATGACTTACTTGGAAGAATTTTTACCAGTTTTTGTATTGGAAAATAAAATAACTGCTTGTTGTATAAAAAGAAAGATTATTAATCTATAAATTATACAGGACGATTGTTGAAAACTTTATTATTTTTAGCCGCTGTTTTTCTGCTTAATTCATTATATGCTTTTGATTCTGAAATAAAAGCACCCCTTGTGTTTACTGTAGAAGAAACATAGTGGCTAAAAGAACATGCAGAGATCAGGGTGGCATCTGATCCGGATTTTCCACTGGTAGAATGGCTGGATGATAATAATCAGTTCTAGGGAGTTGCAATTGATTATCTCAGGATACTGGAAAAAAAATTACCGGTTAAATTTATTCCGGTAAGAAAAAAATCCTGGTCTGATATTTTACAGGGAATGAAAGATCAAAAAATTGACCTGATATTTCAGCCAGCCTATCACCCCCGGGTAAACAGAATAGAGCTATTATGGAAACAGTTACATGATACCGTAATCAGAAATCATTGACATTCAACAATGAAAAGCCTAATAATTCAACAGAAAAGGTTATAGGGTGGACACCTTTTAGCCGCCGCCAGAGAATTTCAACCGGAACTGATTTTTAAGGATGTTATGATGCTGGATATGAGCGGCGATGAAGCTATAGCTGAAATTCGTGAAGATCCGTAACTGGCCTCTATTTCCTACGTGTTTATGACAGCTATTGTAACCAAAGCGGAAACCAAAGATACGGGACATAATATCGGTGGTAATGAGTTTCTGGCCAAGCTGGTAAAAACAGAAGAATTAATTGAAACCATAGAGCGCATACTTGGCTGATAAAAACCTTTCTGAAAACTGGTCAGTCTATATTATTGCCTGTACTGACGGTTCATTATATACCGGTATCAGTACTGATGTAGAACGCCGCTTTGAACAGCATAAAAATAAAAAAGGAGCAAAATACTTTTATTCTCATATTCCGCAAAAGATTGTCTATATAGAAAACAATCACACAAGAAGTTCAGCCAGTAAAAGAGAATGTAGTATTAAAGCATTAAGTAAAATTCAAAAGCAGAAGTTGTTAATATAATTGTGAATTAAAGTAGGACATATTACATTGAAAAAAGTTGTGTTTAGCAATAATTGACAAAGTGTGTCATAATCAAAGCAGGAATTGATTTTGATAATAGGTAAATATTATG
>JANELJ010000381.1 GCA_024511395.1 Gammaproteobacteria bacterium
TAGTAGTCACTTGCCTGTTCCTTGTTCAAATTCATTTGATTTGGTCATTAAATGATCTGATCGAGAAACAGGCATTTAGTTCAATATTTTTTAGTTCTTATCCAGAATTCAGGTTAGTTAGGCTCTGTTAAGGGACTCATGTATTTTCGCAATGAGTCTGTGTTGAGTGTTCGTTTGCGTATGATTTGTTGTATATAGAGGTAGCAAAATGTCGGCAGAAATCAGTTATTTATTACCCAAAAATAAACGTCCGGTATGGACTTCAGAGCTGGAAGTGCTGGACGGAGACAATGGCTCCGAGCTCATGACAGAAATACTCCTGTCTGGTTTTATTACTGCTGGACAGCCTATTGAACAGGTAGAACAAAATGAAACGATTTCTGTGCCTCAAAGCATGGTCAGCCGCAATACTTATGCATTAAAAGTTCGCGGTCACTCCATGATTGATGATAATATACAGGACGGTGATGTGGTTATTATTGAAAAAACCGAACATGCCGGTAATGGCCAGTCTGTCGTTTGTCTGATCAATAATGAACAGGTGACCCTGAAGAAGTTTTATATTGAAAAGCAGGGGATCCGTCTACAGCCGGCCAATCCGGATATGGCGCCTATATTTTTGAAAAATGAAGAAGTGCAGATTTTAGGGGTGGTTTCCGGTGTGGTCAGAAACTATTGCTGAATACTGTTAACTACAACTTGTTAAGAGACCCCGTTAAAGAGATTCTGTGTCTGATAGAACATTTAAAGTACTGACGTATAACATCCATAAAGGTTTCAGTGTCGCTAACCGTCGTTTTACTCTGTTTGGTATACGTGAAGCACTGGAAGAGATTGATCCTGATGTTATTTTTCTGCAGGAACTTCAGGGTGAGCATTATAAAAACAGCAGCCGTATTGAGTCCTGGCCCCTAAAACCCCAGGGAGAGTTTCTGGCTGAAAACTGCTGGCCTTTTTCTCTGTACGCTAAAAATGCCATCTACAAAAAAGGCCATCACGGTAATGGCATTCTGTGTAAATTCCCGATCATCAGCTGGCATAATCAGAACCTATCCAAAGCCAAATTTGCCAGCCGCAGTTTTTTACACGCTAAAATACTTTTACCTTCTAAAATTACCTTAAACCTGGTCTGTGTACATCTCGGGCTGTTTGAAGCCGAGCGGGAAATGCAGCTGGTGCAGATTGGCAAAACCATAGATCAGACCATTCCTCATGATGAACCCTTAATTATGGCTGGAGATTTTAATGACTGGCGTAAACGGGCCATTGAGCATATGAAAATTGATCTGGGTCTGGAAGAGGCCTTTCTGCATTATGAAGGCCAGCATGCCAGAACCTTTCCGGTATGGCATCCAACCCTGCAGGTGGATCGGATTTATTTTCGGGAAGTGGAGTTGAAGGAGGCCCTGTCTTTTTCCAATAAACGCTGGCGTAAACTGTCTGATCACCTGCCTATTGGCGCAGTATTTCGCTGTCCATAAACTAAACACTCAGAGTGAGGTTATAGCCAACTCAGTTGGCTATAACCTGATCCAGATAATCCTCAACATTAATTCCATAAGCACCGTTGGCCAAGGATTTTTTAATGACATAAGCGGTGTTGGTAAAGGTAATATCACCTTTTTTCAGATCAATAATACGGCCGTTTTTGGGCAGCTTGTCTGAACCCAGTATCAGTAAAATTTTGGGCTTAATACCGTCTTCATTATTCGTCTCAATAATAATACCAATTTCGCCGGTGTTCATTTTCACCAAGCTGCCGGGCGCATAGATGCCGATAAAGTGGATAAAGTGTCCCAGAATGGTTTTAT
>JANELJ010000144.1 GCA_024511395.1 Gammaproteobacteria bacterium
GAACGCTCGGGTAGCACTCCCTGCGTATCAAAGGTTAGGGCCAGAAGTAACAGGAAGAAGAAGATACTTCCCCCGTAAAAGATATTTCTGGCCATGGTTTTTGTAAACACTTCACTCATGGCATACTCCTATTATTATGTAAGCGTAAGTATCCTTTAAACCGTATTTTCTCTCCTTGATGTACATCAAGTTTATACGGCGTAAGGGAACTATTTCACAAAATAATTGTCATTAAGGACTCTTTTACAGGAGAATCCAATAGTGGAGTAAAAAGCAGACCAGAACTTACAGGCTTAAGTCCATAAACTCAATTCGGTGATTACCACAGGGGTTTTCTTTGGAAGGCCCCTGTGCCAGTACCGCAACACCTTCCGTAATATGGTTGTTTCTAAACCAGTCGCGTAAAAACGGCGACCACTCCGGCAGATCCTGTTTCACTTTGACTGGAAACACACCATAGGAAAACTGCAGAGACTGACAGGTTCGCTCTTCTGTGCTTAAAGCCGTGATCCAGACCGGCAGGCGGTAACGGGCAACATTACGAGCCATGGAGCCAGAGCGGGTGGGAATAATAACCACCTGCGGATCAACACTATTAACCGCCAGCTGAATATTATGCGCCACCAGATCAGCCAGGGCTTTTTTATCACCCAGACGTTCCAGTTCCCGATTGGCCTTGCGGTAAGGTTCCGTCCGGGCAGCAATATCGGCCAGCATACTGGTCGCATCCACCGGGTATTTGCCCATAGCCGATTCACCGGACAACATGACTGCATCGGTACCATCTAAAATGGCATTGGCCACATCAGTGGCTTCTGCCCTGGTAGGACGCCGGTGTTCCGTCATAGACTCCAGCATCTGGGTAGCCGTGATCACTGGCTTACAATAACTGGCCGCTGTGGCCATAATCTGTTTCTGAGCCACGGCAATTGAGGAAATAGGTATTTCCACCCCAAGGTCTCCCCTGGCTACCATAATGCCGTCTGAGACTTTAAGAATTTCTTCCAGGTTGTCTAAGGCACCGGAACGTTCAATCTTGGCAATAACAAAAGGTCTAAAACCTAGGTCGGTGGCCGTCTGTCTTAAATCCAGTATATCTTCCTTATGGGCAACAAAAGACTGGCTTACGGCATCCACACCCTGTTTTAAGGCAAATTCCAGGCAATCCCGGTCATGGGCAGTAAAGGCACTGAAACCCAGATCGATGCCTGGCAGGTTCAAGCCCTTACGGGAACGCAGTTCACCTCCGGAACGGATTTCACAGATTATATCATTCCCCTCAATGGCTTTAACCTGCAGAGAGATCAGCCCATCATTAAGAAACAGTTTATCGCCGGACTTGACCGTCATGGATAATTCTCTGAAACTCACTGAAACCCGTTTTTCATCACCTACAATAGTATCTGTAGTCAGGACAAAATCATCACCCGTTTTCAGTTCAAGGGGTTCAACTATCAGCTCACCAATACGCATTTTCGGCCCGGGAAGATCCGCCATTATGGCCAGCTGGGTACCGGTTCGCTCTGATGCTTCTCGCAATTTTTTTATGGTTTCACCATGGCTGTCAAAATCACCATGAGAAAAGTTAAGCCGGGCCACATTCATTCCAGCCCTTAACAGGGCATCCATCATTTCAGGAGACTGGGTGGCCGGACCAATGGTACACACAATCTTGGTTTTGTTAGCAGGGTATCGCATGGAGAAGGGCATTCCTTAGTTCTGTCACAGGTAGTGAAACGAATACTATTAAAGTCATTATTAAAGCATCTTTTATGAGATATATCAAAAGAAACACATTTAACAAAAAGCCATAAGAAATTGGCTTATAACTCTGAAATTAAAACCTTTTTTAAGCTACAAAGCACTTTAAATGCGACATTAGCATAATCTTAAATAGCTTCCATTCATTTAAAAAAACTCTTAAATCTGATAAATTACCCGCTCCAAGATTTAAGTCATTGGCAATACAAAGGTATTTTATATGGATTTAACAAAATCATTAGGTTTACGCAGCAGCGACAACAAACTGGAAGCCGAAGAAGAAAAAAAGCGTCTGCAGCTTTATATTAATCTGAAACTTCATTCTTCCGGATTACCTGCCTGTGAAGCTCATGATTGTGATAATGATTTTTTCTCCATCGCAGATGATCTGCTGCAGAGTTATCGTGAAAAATCCCGCCTGTTATCTCAGTACCTTTGTCCGGTTGACCAGCGCGTTCAGGATTTTCTGGATGATTACCTAGCCGACAGCGGTTGTGAACAGCATCCAGTCCTGCCTTCCAACACCCTGATCCTCGATCGCCATGGCGTAGCTCGGGAGTTATCCCTACCGGCAGAAAGTGACTACTTCGAGTCAGAATTTGTTAAAAGTTATCGAGTGAACCAGGGGGTATTGCATAATACCTCCCGAGACAGAAGAACCACTGCCGGTTCATTTCATATTGCAGAAGGCGGACTACCGATCCCCGGTGACAAAAAAGCCGTTCCCAAAATTGCCTATGCCAACCTCCTTTGTGAGGCACTCAATCCACCTGATGATTTACTGACTATCCCGTTTACCTCCAGACAACAGCAAAAAGCACACAGTTTTGTATCCATATTACTGCGCCCAATTGTCTGCCCTGCTATTCCAGCAAAAGACAGTGCCCTGTCTGAAGTAGAAAAGACCATGGAGATCCGTTTCTTTGCGCCGGGTTCTCTAACCAGTAACCTAGATTTTGTGGAAAGTATTTTCGGTAATGCCGGCAACCCCAGTCTGGCAGAAAACGATGCTGGCCTGGACATTGAACACTGGACCGGTCATACCGGCTGTGTCATTCTGGCTCCCCACCTGGTACGTATGAGCAAGAAACAGCTCGGTCTGCCGCATATCAGTGAAGCCACTGAGCGGCTGAAAAAAGACGGTATGTGCTGGGAACAGGATGACGAACTGTATAATAACGGTCAGCCCTTTAAAATCACGGCCCGTGATAAACGCGGCGTTATAGTGACCATTCTGGCCGATAACTATTTCGGTTACTGTAAAAAAGAAGTCAAAACTCAGATCAGTTACTCTGCCAACCTGTTCGGCCTGGCAGAAGAAGAACATGCCGGCGGCGCGCTGGCTTTTCCACGCCATAATCATGGTGAAGAATTTGGCAAGGATACCCGCACCAAAAATACCGAATACGATTTTAATGAAATTATTGAACGATATGGCGATATTATGGACCTTCAGGAAGAAGGTTACGGCATTGATAAAAATTTCCCGAATATTATCTATGTACCTTCTGAAAACCTGCAGATGGATCTTAATGAACAGACCGTTACCTGGACATACCAGGGCAAACCTCAGACTATTAAACTAAAGCCCGGCAATATTTATATGCATCCCAGCGGTTATAAAATTGCCATGGAAAAACACCCAAAAGCACCTTCATGGCGTATTGTAGGTACTGATGCAGAGGGTACTTTCTGTCATAAACCCTGTACCGTATCCGGCGGCGGCAAATCCGAAATCTCCAAAGCCATTGATGATGCCGTTATTTACGGACCACTGTTTGTCGGTGACCTGAATGAGTCACTGGAAAAGGTCAGGGAAATTTTCGAGTATGATTATTCACTTCGTTACAAGCCAGAATTTGCACCGGATTATACCGACAATCCTCATCGCCCACCGCTGAGCATGAACCGCAGCCTAGGCTCCATGATTAAGATGCTGACTCCGTCAGAAGAAAAATTTACCCCGGAATATAATGCCTGGCTGGAAACTATCCCCAGCTCTATTAAGGCTCTGGCCTTTATGATCAAGCGTTTTTATCGTCCTGAATGGGGCAATAACTGGGCAAAACACTTTTCTGTAGACATGATCGACGGTGTCCAGGGACATGAACTGAAATTTGATGATCGGCAGTTAATTATGTCCTACCTGCGTGTCGGCTTTGACTGTGAAGGTGCTTGGAAAATCTATAAAATGCGCCAGGACTACGTGGTCGCAGAAAAAGTCCAGATGGAAGATGATATCACCGCTTCCGTTGTGGTACCGGCCAAAAAACTGGTTAATATGCCGACAAAAAACAAACATGAATGCATCAAGCTGATCAAGAACTGTGAATACCGCCTGTTCCAGAGACCAGATGATGCCATTATTAAGGGCTTTGATAAACAGACCGAACTGGAAATGTCCCAGCCGGATAATTTCCTTGCTAATTACCAGCCCTTAACCACTGAAGACCTGAAAGAAATTACTGAAGACCAGGTCGAGTTTGATAAATATACCCAGCCCATGCGTGACTTCCTGCTTAAAAGCCTGGAAGAAGGCAAAATGGCCGTATCTTCAGCTCATCCGTTGATTGTAGACGGTGCTCCAAGTAAGAATCCCCGCTACCTGCAGCTGCGTTCTGATCTGGCTAACACCATAAAACGTTACCTGGCAGAAATGAGTGCCCGTTTCCACCGTCGTGCACCCCTGGATGAACCCATTAATTTCCCGGTTGATTCCGTCTTAACCGGCCGCAGGAATAATCCACCGGATAAAAAAGCCGGTATCCGTTCTCTGGCTGTTTACAACCCCATTCACTATCAGGAACTGCCTGAACTGTTTATGGACTTTATCTGCAGTCTGACCGGCAAGTCACCTTCTACCACTGGCGCTGGTTCTGAAGGCGCTCTGACCAAGGGGCCGTTTAATGCCCTGCTGCCTACTGCCGATCTGAATAACGCCCTGGTTTCCTATATTCTTACCGATTATTCCGGGTTCAGCAGTGCAGCCGGTTTTGTCGGACCAAATAGTAAAGTCAATCATGATATCAGTCTTATTGTTCCAGAGATCTGGGCTCAGTTAAAACCTGAGAAACGCCGCCCAGCTTATTTAATAAGCAAAGGTCAACTGGAAAAACTGGAAGACTTTGAATATGAAGGTCAGAAAGTTCTGGCCAGCCGTCTGGGTTATCGAATTACCAGTCTGTTTGTGCATGGCTTCTTCGGCAAGATTTTTGATAATCCCTCTGCGGTATTTGATGAAAGTATCCTGCGTCCGGAAACCCAGAGTATGGAAGACTTTGTGGATGGTATCAATAATATTGTAGAAGCCCAGCAGAAAGTTGCTCAGACTTATATTGAAGACGGCTCTGTTGAACAGGCCTGTCCACCCATTAAAGCCCTGCTGTATATTATGGCTACCGGTAAATATGAAGGTAAGGATGCCCATCATCCTGATATTCGCGCCATGTTCACCCGTGAAGCGCTATTATCTTCAGACTGGTATCACAAACGTCTGGAAGTTAAACAGCAACGGGATATTCAGTTATGGCAGCGTCATATTGACTATCTGGCCGACTTCCTGGAAAAAGACAGCCATGCTGATGAAGCTCACCGCCTAGATATTGACAACCAGTTGAAACGGGCCAGAGAAAAGCTGCAGCATGTCTCCTCTCCTGCTTACCTGGAGGAACTGGTCGGGACTCTGGGTGCGGATCCCATGGAATAGCCGTTTTTATATTTAGCTTTATTCACAGGGCCAATGTTTCAGGACACTGGCCTTTTTTATTTCTCTCTGGTGAGAATAGCCGGTACATGATATATTTAAACCATGTCAATCAGTTCCAGCATTATTCAATTTTGTTATAAGCTTGATGATTCCAAACATTATAAACGTATTAAAGGATTCTTTTATGATCTGATTGATAATCCGCGTTCCCGGATACGTCCCTATTTTGATGTCGCCATGATTACCCTGGTGGTTTCCAGTGTATATCTGATCATTTATGAAGTTAATCTGAATTCTGGATAAGAACTGGATGTAAACGTTAATACCTTACATACCTGGATAAGCAAATATACTCGTCCAGGCAAAGAAAAACAGAGCAAAACACGAACGGATGAACATATTTACGATGAAGTAAAGCGTCT
>JANELJ010000145.1 GCA_024511395.1 Gammaproteobacteria bacterium
TCGCTAAACTGTCTCCTGTTAAAGACAGTATGAAAGGTAAGCTAAAACGGGCAGCATGGGATGATGATATGAGGGCCAAATTATTATTTGGTTAAATTTTGATCAAAGTATGCTCCCGCCCTGCTGAAAAGTATTATTTTGCCGATTTTATCTCATTTCCCCCTTGCTAAAATATTCAAATTGGTGCAATATGCTCCGCTTATAGAATTACAGCTAAAGTAATTCAGATAGAAGATATAAATAGTTCAGATTAAGTGACACAGGTTAAGTGATAAGAGTTTATGGCTAAAGAAGAAGGTATTGAAATGGAAGGCACAGTGGTTGACACGCTGCCTAACACCATGTTCCGAGTAGAACTTGAAAACGGGCATATTGTAACCGCCCATATTTCAGGAAAAATGAGAAAAAACTACATCCGTATTTTAACGGGTGATAAGGTCACTGTGCAGTTAACACCTTATGATTTAAGTAAGGGGCGTATTACCTATCGGGCTAAATAAAAAAAAGACAGTGTAAATTAAACTGTGTATCCGCTCTTATTTAAATATAAGGAGCCAACTGCCCCTCAAACTCGATTATAAATCGATTCATAGCAACTTTCCAATTTCTGATGGGCATTGCCCATTTTCTGGAAGCCGACTGGATAGCCAGATAAATTACTTTCATAGCAGAATCATCGTTAGGAAACAGTCGCCGGTTTTTAATAGCCTTACGAATAACACTGTTTACTGACTCAATGGCATTGGTAGTATAAATAACCCGCCGGATATCCTCAGGATAATCAAACAGCGTAATAAGGTTGGGCCAGTGTGCCTTCCATGACCGGCTGATTTGCTGGTATTCAGGTTGAACTATTTAGGTTTTCAGATTTATGCGGGCAAGGATGCCCACACTCCCGGAAACAGACTCTATTGAACTTTATCTTCCTTGCTGACCTGGCTTTTCACATCAAACTTCAGTTCACCGTTTTCTACTGAAACCACCACTGTGCCGCCATGTTCCAGCTCACCAAAGAGCAGGGCTTCGGCCAGTGGTTTTTTGATGCTTTCCTGGATCAGACGGGTCATTGGACGTGCGCCCATTTTCTCGTCATAGCCATTTTGAGCCAGCCATTTACGTGCATCCGGCTCCACATACAGTTCCACTTTCTTCTCGGCCAGCTGGGTTTCCAGCTCAAAGATAAACTTGTCAACCACCTGTTCCATAACTTTTTCAGACAGCGGCGCAAACTGTACTATGGCATCCAGACGATTACGGAATTCCGGTGTAAAGCCGCGTTTAATCGCCTCCGCACCGTCACTGCTGTGATCCTGTTTAGTGAAACCAATAGATGAACGGGACATAGCCTCGGCCCCCATATTGGTGGTCATAATCAGAATAACATTTCTAAAGTCTGCCTTGCGGCCGTTATTATCCGTCAGAGTACCATGGTCCATGACCTGCAGCAGCAGGTTAAAGACATCCGGGTGGGCCTTTTCAATCTCATCCAGCAGCAGTACTGCATGGGGATGTTTGCTAATGGCTTCAGTCAGAAGACCGCCCTGGTCATAACCCACATAACCGGGAGGTGCACCAATAAGACGGGACACGGTGTGACGTTCCATATATTCAGACATATCAAAACGGATCAGCTCAATGCCCATTAATTTAGCCAGCTGACGGGACACCTCAGTTTTACCCACCCCGGTAGGACCGGCAAACAGGAAGGCGCCAATCGGCTTGTCATCCCGGCCAATGCCGGCACGGGCCATTTTAATGGCATCATCAAGCGTTTCGATGGCCTTGTCCTGGCCATGAATGACCAGTTTCAGATTACGCGCAAGTTTCTTAAGCGAATTCTTGTCTGAAGTACTGATATTTTTAGGTGGAATACGGGCAATAGAAGCAATAATGGCTTCAATTTCCTTAACCCCAATGATTTTCTTGCGTTTGGACGGCGTATTTAACTGCTGATTGGCACCGGCTTCATCGATAACATCAATGGCCTTATCCGGCAGATGGCGCTCATTAATATAACGCTCGGACAATTCCGCCGCTGTACACAGGGCCTGCTTGGTGTACTTGATATTGTGATAATCTTCAAACCGTGAACGCAGACCTTCCAGAATTCTGTAGGTTTCTTCTGCAGAGGGTTCAGTCACATCAATTTTCTGAAACCGTCGTGCCAGGGCATGATCTTTTTCAAAAATCCCCCGGTATTCCTGGTAGGTGGTAGAACCAATACAGCGTAAATCGCTGGTGGACAGAGCCGGTTTAATCAGGTTGGAAGCATCCATGGCACCGCCGGAAGCAGCACCGGCACCGATAATGGTGTGGATTTCATCAATAAACAGTATGGATTTAGGTTCTTTTTTAAGCTGGTTCAGAACAGCCTTGAGGCGTTTTTCAAAGTCACCCCGGTATTTGGTTCCGGCCAGCAAAGCACCCAGATCCAGAGAATAGATGGTATTACCTTCCAGAATTTCCGGCACTTCATCATCTACAATTTTCTTGGCCAACCCTTCGGCCAGTGCAGTTTTACCGACACCCGCTTCACCCACAAACAGGGGATTATTCTTTCTACGGCGGCAGAGGATCTGAATGGTACGGTTAACTTCTTCCTTTCGACCAATCAGTGGATCGATTCTGCCCTCTTCTGCCCGTTTATTTAAATTAACGGCATACAGATCCAGTGGATTCTGAGAAGCTTTGGCATCGGAAAGTTCCTCGTTACCTTCCACACTCTTATCATCGTCTTCAATGCCTTCATTCGCATCATCCACTTTGGAAATGCCATGAGAAATATAAGAAACAATATCCAGACGGGAAACGTCCTGCTTGTTTAACAGGTAAACCGCCTGGGATTCCTGCTCATTAAAAATGGCCACCAGAACATTGGCGCCGTTGACTTCTTTTTTGCCTGAGGACTGAGCCTGGAAAATAGCTCGCTGCAGAACCCGCTGAAAGCCCAAGGTGGGCTGAGTGTCACGCTCATCAATTTCCGATAATACCGGAGTGGTTTCATCCAGAAACACCGTGAGTTCATTACGAAGCTGGTCCAGGTTAACCGAACAGGCTTTTAACACATCTTCCGCTGCCGGATTACCCAGCAAGGCCAGCAACAGGTGTTCTATGGTCATAAATTCATGCCGTTTTTCCCGCGCTTCCTTAAATGCAAGATTAAGTGTAAATTCAAGCTCTTTACTTAACACTATTCAACTACCTTTTATTCAACTTCCATAGAACACATCAGAGGATGATTATGTTTTTTGGAATAATTATTGGCCTGCAATGTCTTAGTTTCTGCAATGTCTTTTGGAAAAACACCGCATATTCCCCTACCACTGTTATGTACATCAAACATAATCCGTGTTGCTTTTGCCCTGTCCATGGTAAAAAAATTTTCCAGAATATGTACGACAAATTCCATCGGTGTGTAGTCATCATTATTCAGGATAACCCGATACATTCGGGGTTTTTTGGTTTTGGGTTTGGCTGTTTCAACTGCCGTATCACCCATGTCAATATCATTTGACTCGTCATCGGACCAGTCATCTGAATTTCTAACATCTCTCATATTTAAAATTTAAAGCCTTATCCCTTTACGCCAGACACTTATTTAATGCCTGTACTTTCTACCACTGTACTACCAGTGTAGTTAATTAATGAAAATATTCACTAATTTTTATGTTATACAGTTTAAAGTATAGAACCATTTGCACTGCAATTGAATATTATTGAAATTAAAAAATCGATTATTCTTTTTCTGTGTATAAGCGGATTATAAGTATTTATGGGGGTTGTTTCTATTATTACAAGTGACTGCTGATTTTATAAAAAGTTCCGCCTGCCCAATGACCATCACTCCTGTTTTAGTTAATAAAATTATAGTTTAATTCAAACAAATCTTAACAATTTCAATATTTTGCTATATTATTAGTGTAGATATTACTGTAAGTAAGTGAGCCTAAGCTTTTTTAAAACCACCTGAAAAAGCTTCTAAACAGGAACGGATTGTGGCCGAAAAACAACAGTCTAAAAATAAAAACGATAAAAAAGGCAATCTGAAGAACAAGCAGAAAAGCACCAAAAAATTAAAAAAACTGGCTGCAAATCAGTCAGATACCTCTGCGTCTGTAAAACAGCCGGTAGTTCCTGCCGGTGAACCGCCTGTTACTGCCTTAAAAAATATTCAGAAACAGCTTAAGCAGCTCACCGCACAGCGTGAAGAAGAACAGAATCGTCTGACAGCCTTTAAAAAAGAAATCCGCACCATAAAAAAACACCTTAATGAGCTGGATAATGAACTGCTGGATACAGTAGCAAATGACAAAAGCAGTCATCAACTGCTGAAAAAGCTGAAACAGTTTAAAAAGCATTTTGACAAAAAACTTAAACAGTTTGATAAAGAAACCCATCGCCTGACTCAGGAAATCAGTCTGTTTACCGATCTTGAACAACGGGTTATTAAACGCATTGAAACCATTGAACAGCAGCTGCTACAGGATCAACAGCCCTGGCAGAAGCAACTAGACTACCTAGGCGTTTCCTATGATAAGCTGTTTGACAAAATCAGTCATTTTGAAACCGAGTTAAGCCGGTTTGATCAAAAGCTGGAACAGCCTGATCAGGGACTAAATGAATTTGCAGACAGTCTGGAAAAACTGCAGCAGCAGGTGCAGGACTATATTCAGCAGATACAGACTCATGAAGAAGAACAGGATACCCGTTTAAAACTGCTGCAGACCGATACCACCAATATTCACCTGTCCCTACAACAGATAAAGGCTCTGCAGCAGGCTGAAAATCAGCGTATCAATGCTCAGTTAGAGCCCCTGACTCCCCGGCTGGATAGCTTGGAGAAGGACACACAGCAGTTAAACCACAAAACAGATGAGCTGACCCGGCAGCTGGATAAGGAACAGGATTTTCAACAGTTTGAAAACCGTTTAAATTCACTTCAGGATGCTCAACAGCAGTTAATTACTCCCTTGGTACAACAACTTAATGAACTGGGCAATGAACTTCAGTTACTGAAACAGAGTATTGCCGAGCAACAGACTGAGGAACCGAGTTCAGAAACAGCACAGGATGACGAATGTTTTAATGCACTAGCTCAACAGGTTGAGCAGTTCGACGGCCTGTTAAAACAATCTCAGGAAGAACTTAAAACCCATATACAGAGCCTGAGAGACTCAGATCAGACAGCTCAGTCTGAGCAGACCGACCAGCTACGCAAACAGCTTGAACAACTGGAACAGCAGTTAACCGAAGTGGCAGAACAGTCCACCCAGCTGCAAAATCTGTTTAGCGACATACAGGATCAGCAATCCCTTGAACAGCAGCAGAGTAAGGAATTATCCGAGCAGGTACAGACTCAATTCTTAATGATCAGCTTACCCAGATCAGACAGTCAATTAAAGAAATAGAAGCAAAGTAATCTCAGGAACAGAATACTTTAAATAGTCCACCCTGAATAAAACATATGGCATTGATTTATAAAGAAATATTGCTTGATTATGGGTGTTAAATTTGCAGGTTTTTGGTAAAATAAGCCTTATTACCTTGCAAATTTCCAGACCAAAATGAAGCCAGAGAAACAGCCAAAAATACCTCAGGAAGACCTGTTCAGGATGCGCCTTGAAAACATGCTGGACATAAACCATGAGTTGATTAAGTTATCAAAACACATAGACCGGGAAAGTCCTGATAAAGAATGGGGCGCTCTGTTTGTATCCACTAAAGGTGCTCCTGCCATACGCACTCGTTTGATTGCAGGATTGCATTACCTGAAACACCTTCATGATTTATCGGATGAACAGGTAGTAAAAGGCTGGACAGAAAATCCGTACTGGCAATATTTTTGTGGAGAAGAATACTTTCAGCATA